>JAISIQ010000119.1 GCA_031261945.1 Methanobrevibacter sp. | reverse complement strand
TCATATCGCTCATCAATGATTTAACATTATCTGGTTGTAGATTGACTTCTACATTTTTAAATCCAAGATTTTGAATTTCATTAATTACTTTTCCAAAAGATTCAATATCTTTTTCTAATAAAAATGGAAGAAGATTCATAAAAATAAGATGTGATAATTGCTCAACATCTTCTTTAGGAACAGGACAATATTTTGTAAAAAGATCAATTTCTTTTTCACCTGTAACAGATGTATCTGCATTAGGAATAGCTATTACTATGTCCCATTCTTCTGGAAAATCATAATGTCCTATTAATTTTGGTGGTTTAGCGGGTGAAGCTGCTGAAGGTAAAAATGTTCCTTTTTCTTTGAGATTATGACCGCCATCAACAATAAAACCTCCATGTTCAAAAGAGAAAATTCCTATTCCTGAAGTTCCTCCTCTTCCTATAATTTCTCCAAGTTTAGAGCTATTAATCTTTTTATCGAAATTAGGTAAATTTGAAATAGAAGGATCTTCTTTTAAATGTTCATGTATTAATTTAGAAGTAGCTAATGAAATTTGAGTTCCAGAACCTAATCCTGAATGAGGAGGATAAGCTTCTTCTACTGTAAAATGAAATCCTTTTTTAATATTATAATAAGAAAGTAATCTATCAGTAGATGCAGATATTTTGTTATAACATTCTGTTTCAATTGATTCATTAGAAATATTTGGATTAAAATCAACAGAAATACCTTTTTCACTTGGTTCACATTTTAATACTAAACTAGGCTCAGCTATTGTAAGACCGATTCCTCCATCGGATCGACCATAAGATCCATTGAGATCTATCAAAGTCATATGTAACCTTGACGGTGTTTTTATAATCATTTTAAATTCCTTTGGTTGGTTCATTAGTTAATTTTTAATTATTTAATTAACTAAATCAATATGTTCATATATATTTTTTCACATTCTCATACTTATTCTTCTACTTTTGATTGTTTTCCTTTTTTAAATGGAACTGAAAATTTTTCTTCGATTCCTTCTCTATACATAGAATTCATGGTACAGAATGGTATTATTCTACCATCTGGAACAGCATAATGAATAACACATTTTTTAACTCTATCTTCATCGAAATTAAATGGATCCATGAAATGCATACAAGATATTAGGAGTGAGTTTTTATGAAAATCTCCTAAAGCTTTATAAGATTTATCTTTAAATACATTAATTAATATTTTTGAAATTTCAAGAGATTCTGGAGTTTCGTCTTTATCTAAAAGTTTTGGCAGCTGTCTTGTAGCTTTTGCTAAAACTCTTGATTTTATAGCAAAACCTCCTTCATTTATTTTTTCTGCATTTTCTTCTAAAAATTCAAGGAATTTATCCACATCGATGAATTTTGTAACTGGAACAATTTTTTCTGCATCTGTACTACCTTCTTTATCTTTATCAATGAAGATGTAAGTAGCTATTCCGCAATGTTGATGGCAATTTAAAGTTACAGATGGTTCTTCTCCTTCTAACGCTCCAATAAATTCAGAAATAGGTTCAACAGCTGAAGGAGGATAAAAATCATCATTTTGCACCTGATTATTTGTTTGTTCTCCTACGAGATCTATAAAATCAGGAATAGTTATTCTTTGTTCTTCTACTTGGTCTGCAGGAGTCCTACCTGCAAAAGAAACTGGTTGGAAATTAACTCCATGTATGATATCAATATTTTCTATTGCAAATTGTATAATATCTCCAATTTGATCGTCATTTACTCCTTTAACTATAGTTGGAACTAAAACGATTCCAAGACCTGCTTTTCTACAATTCTCAATAGCTTCTAACTTTTGAGGAAGAAGATTTTTTCCTCGGTTATAAATATAAGGTTCTTCAGTTATACCATCAAATTGAAGGTAAACAGTATTTAAGCCAGCATCTGCTAATTCCTGAGCTAAACTTTCTTTTCTTGCAAGACGCAACCCATTAGTGGCTATTTGAGTATGAGAAAATCCTTCTTCTTTAGCTAATTTTATAAGTTCGACTATGTCTTTTCTTACAGTTGGTTCACCACCAGCATATTGAATAGCTGGAGTAGGGGCAGGATCTAAACTTCTTAAATTTTTAAGCATAGTTCGTATTTCTTCAAAACTCGGTTCATATAATTTTTTTGAAACAGCTGCATTAGCAAAGCACACAGGACATTTTAAATTACATCTATTTGTTACATCAATAAGGCCAAGAACAGTACTTGTTTCATGTTCATTACAGATTCCACAACTGTCCGGACACCCAGTTCCTTCAGGAACTTGGGGATTATTAATAGATTTTGTAGTTGGAGGATGATTATTAACTCTTTTATACAGATCAGCATTCGTCCAATAAGTATTATCAAATTCCCCATGTTCTGAGCATGTTTTTTTTATGCAGATTTTCCCTTCTTTTTCATAAACCTCAGCTTCAACTGGTTTAAAGCATGTTGGACATAAACTTTTAGTTTTTTTAATATGTTCCAAAATAATCACCTATTATTTAAATACAAGCAATACAAGTAATACAAGCAATATAATTAATAATAATTAACAATAATTAACCATTACATAAATAATCATATGAAATAATTGTTATATGAATTAATCAATCATATGAACTAATCAATATAATCTTATTTGTAATATCATAATTATATGTAGTTTATAATATTTATATGGATAAGTTATATTTATATGAAATAATAATTTTTCTCTTCTTTAAGAATTATGAAAACTAATATAAAAATATACCTGTTTAAATAAAATATAATTGTTTAAACAATAGTTAT
>JAISIQ010000041.1 GCA_031261945.1 Methanobrevibacter sp. | reverse complement strand
CCATTAAATAGCTTTTCCATACTTTCAGGATTATGGGCAGCATCCATAAATATGTTTATCTCATCAATATTAGCTATTTTCTCAAATCTTCCTTTTACTCCATTGAAAGTAGCTATTCTTTTAATTGAACTATCTATATCAATTCCAAAAATTAAAGAAGCTATGATAGTAGTTAATGTATTTTCAACATTAACCAAACCAGGAACTTTAATAGCTATTTCCTTTTCAAATGGATGAATTGTTTTTCTTTGAAAATTACCACATTTACAATCAATTTCATTACAATTCTTACAAATTAAAGTAGGGATTTCATTTTTTGCTATAATTTTGAACTTTGAACCATTAACTCCATTTAATTCAATGTCTTTAGCTATTATATCATAATTAACATTTTCATTGAAGTAATCTGAAGAATTAAAAGTGATTTTTTGAGGATTATCTAAGCCATAAACAACATAATCATGTGAAAAGCTATTTAGTCTGGAACTTATAATAGGATCATCACCATTAGCTATTACTAATCCATTATCTTTTAAAAGTTTCTCAATAGCTATGTTTCTTTGGATGTATTCTTCATAAGTATTAAATTCATCCATATGATCAGGAGTTAAATTAGTTATAACTGCAGCATCAAGTTCTAATCCATCAGCCATCCTAATAGTTCCATGAGGAAGTTCTAAAATAGCTAATTCTTCATTATTAGATTTAGAGTTTGTAACCATCTCTATTAATCCTTCAATAACAAGAGAATCTTGAAGAGATGAAAAGACAAGTGTGTTAAATTTATCTTCAAGCTCAAAATTAATCATATTAGTAGTGGTTGTTTTACCATCTGTGCCAGCTATTCCTATCATTGGAATAGGTATTAAAGAGTTTAAAATTTTTCCTATATCTCTATTAGATATAATTTGGAATTTAGAGGGATCGGTTTTTGCTATTTCATGGATTTTTTTAATGAATGAAGAGTTTTTTGGAATATTCGGAGATATATAAATTGCATCAACAGAATCTAATAAAGATTCATCATGTTTACCTAATTCAAAAGAAATTTCTCGTTTTTTTAAAATTTCTATTTTCTTTTGAGCTTTTTTAGGAAGTTTAGAAAAAGGAGTAATATCAGTAACTGTTACTTTATTGTTTAAATGATTTAAAAGATTAGCTACAGGCCTTCCTGCATTGCCCGCACCAACAACAAGTACATTTTTCTCTTTTACCATAAACTCTTTTACCATATCATCACATAATTAAATAAATAGATAAATAAATAGATTAAACAAATACATTAAATAAATACATTAAATAAATACATTGAATAAATATATTGAATAAATAATATTAAATTTTAATAAAAATCTAATAGTATTAGATATTATAATAGTATTAAATATGTAAATTAATGACTTATAAATGTTAAGGATTAAATTAAGGATTAAATTAAAATATAGTTATGCCTCAATAAAGCAATGAAACAATAATAATAGCAATAATATTAATAGTAATATAATAGTAATAGCAATAATAATACTAATACTAATAATATTAATAATAATAAAATCTAATGATAGTAATAATATTATAATATTAATAAATATGAATAATAGGAATAATAAAGGATGAATAATAATGGAAATAAATTAAAAATTAATCTCAAGACTTACTTTCACAAGACTTACTTAATAATTCAACCCTATTTTGAATCTCGATTATAGTTTCTTGGCCATTACCTCCAATAAAAATAGCATTTTCATGAGAATATTCTGCTAATAATTCAATAATATCATCAAGAGAATTAGCTATTTCAATTTTACCTTCATAACCAATATAGTTTAATTTATATACTGCATGATCTATCGTGTTTTCTAATCCTGGAAATAGAACAATGACTTTTGGATTATATTCACTAACAACATCAAGTATTTCAAACCTATGTCTTTCATTAGATCTTGGAGTTCCTATAAATGTTGCGAAAAAATCTTCTTCTCCTAAAATTGATTTTACTGCATCAGTATTATCAGATTTTCCAATATAAACCTTTGAATCATTTAAATTAAATACTTTTAATCTGCCTTCAACAGGTTCAAAATTTTCTAAGGTATTTTTAATAATATCATTATCAATATTAAGTTTTTTAGCTATTGTAGTTGCTAAACCTGCATTTAATTTATTAAAATTTCCAGATAATTTAAGATCAAAATCAGATTCTGAAAAACTAATTTTATTATCATTATCCTCAAATTCATCAAAATAATCTTGATTTTCATCAATAAATATTGTTTTATTTTTTGCAAAAGCTTTTAATGAATTTTTATAATTTTCAATAGAACCATGAACATTAATATGGTCATTACCAATATTAGTTAATCCAATTAAATCAAAATCAAAAGTATAATTACAGAAATCTAAAGTCATATCACAAACTTCAATAATTAAAACATCATAATCATTATTTTCAGCTTCTAAAATAAGATCACAATATCCTCCGAATCCTCCACCAGCATTTCCACCTATTAAAACTTTTTTGTTAGTATTTTCCAATATTTCTTTTAACATTAATGAAGTAGTAGTTTTTCCATTAGTTCCAGTAATTCCTATTGTAAATATTTTTTTATGATTAGTTAATACATCACTAATAAGCTTGCCAGATTTAGTGATTTTTTTAGCTATTTCAGATTTCCATAAACTTGGACTTAATACAACAGCATCACTATTATCTATCTCAATATTATCATCATGCCCTAAATCTATAATAGCTTTACTACTTGAAATCGTTATTTTCTCTTTAGCTGTGAAAATATGTGCTTCAGAAACTGGTATCTGTAATTCTTCTAAATCGATATCAATCTCTAAATCTGTCGCATAAATTCTCCAACCATGATCTAAAAGAGATTTTGAAGCTTTTTTACCTTCAACTCCTAAACCAATGACTGCAGCTTTCATATTATGTCTCCCTTTTTTAATTATTGAATTAAGAAT
>JAISIQ010000005.1 GCA_031261945.1 Methanobrevibacter sp. | reverse complement strand
TATTCTCCCGTTGCTGCAGGAGACTATGGTTCTGGAACAAATCATGTGCTTCCAACAGCAGGAGGAGGAAAAATGTACTCTGGTCTTTCAACTGAATCCTTTTTAAAGAAACCTACAGTCCAAGAAATCACAGAAGAAGGATTAACTCTTCTTGAAGATACAATTGTTCCAATAGCTAATTATGAAGGCTTTTATGCCCATAGTGAATCTGTAAAAATTAGATTAAAGAAAAATAAAAATGCTTAGTTAATATTTAGTAAATTATTAAGTTATTATTACGTTATAATTAAGTTATAATTTGATTATCATTATTACAAGTATTAATTTAGTATTATTAGTATTATTATTATTATTAGCAGTAGCACTATTATCATCATTAATAACAATAATATTATCAACATAATTAATATTAACACTAATACTAATAATACTAATACTAATATTATTAATACTAATATTGGTAATAATATTAATATTGATATGAATAATAATAATAATAATAATGACGATAATATTATAATAATTATGGACACTATTATTAAAATTACTATTAAATAAATAATAGAAAAAATAGTAAGAATATAGCAATAATAGAAATAACAATTATAGAAAAAATGATAATAGAAATAATAATAAATAATATAAACTATAAAATAATAGGAAATATTATAAAAATTTTAAAAATTAAGGTGAGAAATTGACACGATTATCCAGTGATTGGAGACGATCACATTATACTAAAGAAATAAATGAGAACAATGCTGATGAAGAAGTTACAATTATGGGATGGGTTCATGAAATAAGAGACCTTGGGGGAATCATATTTGTATTAATAAGAGACAGAGACGGTTTAATACAATTAACAGCTCCAACTAAACATATAGATCCTGAAGTATTAGAAGATGTAAAAAAATTAAGAAAAGAATCTGTAATTGGTCTTAAAGGAACAGTACAAGAAAGTGGAAAAGCACCAAATGGTGTTGAAATAATTCCAACAGAAATAAAAATATTTAGTTTAGCTAATCAGCCTTTACCAATGGATCCTACTGAAAAAGTTAAAGCAGAAATTGATACTCGACTCGATTCAAGATTCCTTGATTTGAGAAAATCATCTGTAAGTTCTATTTTCAAAATTAAAAGTAAAATGCTCCATACTGTTAGAGAATTCTTTGAAAAAAATGGATTTTTAGAAGTTAATACTCCAAAACTTGTAGCTTCAGCTACTGAAGGAGGAACTGAGCTATTTCCTATTACTTACTTTGAAAAAGAGGCATTTTTGGGTCAAAGCCCTCAATTATACAAACAAATGATGATGTCAGCAGGCTTTGATAAAGTTTATGAAATAGCTCAAATTTTTAGAGCCGAAGAACATGACACCCTCCGTCATTTAAATGAAGCTATTTCTATTGATATGGAAGCTTCATTTATGGATGATGTTGATGTTATGAAAATATTGAATGATTTAGTTCAAGAAGTAATCATAAATGTTAAACAAGATTGTAAAGAAGAGCTAAAAACACTCGAAGTAGATCTTGAAATACCTGAAGGTCATTTTGAAGTTTTAAAATATGATGATGCCGTAGATATGATAAATTCAAAAGATGTTCCTATGGAATGGGGAGAAGATTTATCTAGAGCAGCAGAAAAAGCCCTTGGAGATATGATGGATGGATACTACTTTTTAACAGAATGGCCAACTGAAATAAAACCATTTTATGTAATGCCAAATGAAAAAGACCCAATAAAAAGCCATGCTTTTGATTTAATGTATAAAAATCTTGAAATTTCATCTGGAGCTATGAGGGTTCACCAACATGAGTTACTTAGAGAAAAAATAGCTGAAAAAGGATTAAATCCTGATGCATTTGGTAGCTATTTAAAATCATTTGAATATGGTATGCCACCTCACTCAGGTTGGGGTCTTGGAGCTGACAGATTCAACATGACTCTAACAGGACTAGAAAATATCAGAGAAACAGTCCTATTCCCAAGAGACAGACGCAGATTAACACCTTAATGTCTGTTTTTTTAATTTTTATTAATTTAATAGCTATTTTAATTTAATAGCTATTTTCTTTGATTTCTGTTATTTCATCTTATTATTTATTTTTATTATAATTTTATTTTAAAATAATTATTTTTATTTTATTAATAATATTAATATAATATTTTTAAATTTTAGAAATAGTATTAGTAATATTAGTAATATTATTGTTATTATTGTTATTATTAATATTATTAATTAATATTATTAAAATTATTGAAATATTGAAAATATTGAAGAAATCTGACTTTAAACTTAGTTTTAGATTTTATTAAACCTTAAAAAGAGGAATGATATTGGAAGAAAAAACAAAATTAAATATAATAGACAAGTTAAAAATTTCTAAATCGCAACTTTTTGCTATATTAACAGCTTTATCTGCAACAGTTTTAATTGTTAGTAATCTTGCTAGTACTAAAATGTTTGATTTCTTTGGAACTGGTTTAGTTTGGGACGGAGGTGCTGTACTTTTTCCTATTTCTTATATTTTAGGAGATGTAATTACTGAAATTTTTGGTTTTAAGAAGGCAAAAAAAGTTATCTGGACAGCTTTTGCTATGAATTTAATAGCTGTTTTAGCATTGTTTGTGGTTCAAATTTTACCGCCTGGTCCTGGATGGGAAAATCAAATAGCTTATGAAACAATTATAGGATTTATGCCACGTATTGTTGCAGGGAGTTTGATTGCATTTGTAAGTGGACAAATTCTTAATGCTTATGTTTTTGTTAAAATTAAAAAAATCACAAAAGGCAAACATCTTTGGCAACGAGCTATTGGTTCAAGTTTAGTTGGTGATTTAGTAGATACTATAATTTTCACTACTATTGCATTTATTGGAACTATTTCAACCCCTCAATTTATCGGACTCCTTGTTATAGCCTATCTTTCAAAGATCATTGGTGAAACAGTATTGTTACCTGTAACTTATGTTGCTGTTAATTTATGTAAAAAATTAGTAAATACAAGTTAATAGACACAAGTTAATAGATACAAGTTAGTAGGTACAAGTTAGTAGATAATAAATTAGTGGATAATAAAGATAATAAATTTATAGATAAGAAATAAGTAGATAACGAATAAGTAGATAACAAATTGGTGGAAAATGAAACAAATTGAAGAAAAGAAGCAAAATCAGTTTAGTTTTGAAATTAGCTCTAAAATTCCAGATGCATTAGGTAGAGCTGGTATTATTCACACTCCACATGGAGACATTAAAACACCTGCTTTTGTAGTAGTTGGAACTTATGGAGAAGTTAAATTTTTATCTCCCTCTCAATTTCATAGTATTGGTGCTCAAGCAATGATTAGTAATGGTTTTCATTTATCTAA
>JAISIQ010000001.1 GCA_031261945.1 Methanobrevibacter sp. | reverse complement strand
CCATAAGCTTTCTCAGCTTCATTTCTACTCATAAATTCTGTATCTACTGGAAGGTTCTCCATAACATATTCATTAGCTATTTTTTCAATTTGGTTTATTTCTTCTTGAGAAATCCGTTTATAGTGAGAAAGATCAAGCCTAGAATGTTTTAATCCCTTTTGAGCACCTGCTTGCCAAATATGATCTCCTAAGACTTTTTTTGCAGCAGCTATTATGATGTGGGTTGCTGTATGATTTCTAGCTAAAGCTATTCTCCTATTCCAATCAACAAGCCCATTTATTTCCATTCCAATAAATTCCCCTAAAGAATCAATATTATTTTGAAGATTGGATGAATTGTTTTTAGGGTTTTTATGGTTTTCAGTACCAATAACTACTTCATGAAGAACAATTCCATCTACCTTTTGTGCATGAGCTATTTCTAATTGAATTATATCTTCATCTGTTTTAAGTATGATATTTCCAATATCAGAAGGTTGACCTCCTCCTTCTGGATAAAAAGCTGTTTGATTAAGAATAATGTATGATTTATCATTAATATTTTCAAATCCTAATATTTCCGCTTTAAATTCTTTTTGTTTAAATTCATCATAGAATAACAACTTTGTATCCGGATAATTAAGATTTAATTCCTCTTTTTCTTCGTATGCTTCTTCACTATGAGAATCAGCTATTAATGTAAAGAAATTATCAGGAATAGCTACTTTAAACTCTTGAGCATCAGCTATTTCTTTAACAGTCTCAGGAGGCATTCCATGAGCATCATAAAGATTCATAAGAGTTTCAACAGGCATTTCATCTTTATTTTCCTTTTTTAAGGTTTTAATTGTTCTTTTTACAATTCTTTGACCTTTTTCAATAGTTTTAAAGTATCTCTTTTCTTCAAGATTTATTATATTCATAATATGTTCTTGATTTTCATTTATTTCTGGATAAAATCTTGATAAAAATTCTAATTGGATTTTCATCATATCTCCAAGAGATTCCTTCATTTTTAGCTCCTTCATGAAACGAATTGTTCTTCTAAGAACCAAACGTGCTAAATATCCTTCTTTAACATTTGAAGGAATAATACCATCAGCTAACATGAAAGCTAAACATCTTGTGTGATCAGCTATTATATAAATAGCTTCCATTGGTTCTGTTGATTCTAATAGCTCTTCAATAGATATATTAAGCTTTTTAGCTACTTTTTCTCTAAGAGATCTAATATCTGCAAAGGTTTCAATATCCATCATTCCAGCTATTTGGGCATTCTCTGCAAGGATGGTTTCATTAACTTGTATATTTGTTATTTCTTTTAATTTATCAAGAACTGGCGAAAAACAAGCATCATAAGCTGTTGGAGTTCCTTGAGAAATCCAGGCAAAACGTTCTAATCCATATCCCGTATCAACTGTTTTAAGCGGAATTTCTTCCTTTTCTCCATTTGGAAGGATTTTATATTGCATGAAAACAAGAGTAGCTAGTTCTACTCCTCTAACACAAACTTCATAGCAAGGTCCCGCGTTTCCTCCACCTTCCCACCATGATTCAATGAAAGTGATTTCTTTTGGAGCTATTCCAATACTTGCAATAAAATCATGACATAGTTTAACTGTATCATCTTTCCAATAAATCTCATTATTCGGTTTGTTGAATGCATGGTGTGCCCCCATTGTAAAACAAGTCATATGCCTTCCAGTTCTACCTACATTATCAACATCATTGAGCCTAATAGCTGGTTGAGCTATTGTAAGAGGATTAGCAGGAGGATCAACTTGTCCAGAAGTTACCCATGGCTGAAAATCATAAATTGATGCTCCAACTAAAAATACATCATCTCTCCAGCGCTTTGCAAGAACAGGATATCTAGAAATTGCTGTGTGCCCCCTATTTTCAAAAAATTCTTTGAATTTCTTTTGGATTTCATAAAGATCATAGCTATTATTAGTAGGAGGATTTCCAATGAATTCATATTCATCACACGGAGCATCTCCACAAGTAGTTCGCTCTCCTATTGACCAAAATTCGTTCCCACATGTTTCACATTTTTTCTTTGTGTATCCTAATTCTTTCAGTATTTCAGACATGATAATCAATTTATAAAGTTAGTTATAAATAAAGTTAGTTATAATATTCAATAGCATATTCAATAACAATAATTAATAATAAAAATATCTGTTTAACAACATTAATAAAATTTATTATTTTAAAAAATTATTTAAAAAATAAAATAAAACCAAAAGAAAAAGAAATATTATCAAGAAAATAGCTATTAAAAATAAGATTAAATAAATAAAAAATAAATAAAAATAAAAAAATAGCTATTAATCTAAAAATAGATATTAGCTATTTCTTTAAAGAAAAAAAGAAAAGTATCTATCCGAAGAGAGCACCTAATCCAGCTGCAGCTTCCTCTTCAGAAGCTTCCTCTTCTTCCTCTTCCTCTTCCTCTTCAGCTGCTTCTTCTGCTGCAGGAGCTGCAGGAGCTGCTGCTGCAGGAGCTGCTGCCGCCATAGCAGTAGTTTCCATAGCTTCTTCTATATCAACATCTTCTAAAGCTGCAATTAATGCTTTAGTTCTTGCATCATCTGCATCAATTCCTGCTGCTTCAATTATACTTTTAACATTTTCTTCGTTAATATCTTTATCTGCGCTGTGCAAAATCATTGCTGCGTATATATATTCCATGTTTTCACCTTAAATTATATTATATTTATTTAAATTATATATATTAAATTCTTTAATTGAATTTATTAAATTTAGTTGAATTAATTAAAAATTTTAAATTTTCGATTACTATAAATTAAATTATCCAAAGAGAGCTCCGAGACCAGCTGCAGCTTCTTCTTCAGAAGCTTCCTCTTCTTCCTCTTCCTCTTCTTCTTCATCATCTTTAGTTTCTTCTTCAACAACAGTTTCTGTAGCTACAGGAACATTAGACAATTTTTCAAGTAATTCTTCATCTAAAGCACCTTCTGCATCAGCTATTAAACTAGCTATTCCTAGCATTCTAGCATTAGCAAGAGCTATTAATGGTTCTGTAGTTTCTGAAGTAAGTACAGATGCGTTCATAGCTAAATTAAATGATTTAGCATTGGCATTTTGGACAATTGCTACAATAGTTTCCTTAGTAGGTATTCCTGCATTAACTGATAAGTTAAATGCTTTAGCAAAGGCACCTTGAACATCTGCAAGAGTTTGTTCTTCATCAATAGTTAATACATCAGAAGTATAAACTGCTTGATCTTCATAAGCTGCTCTTAAATCAATTCCTACTTCCATAGGATGAATATCAAGTCTTGTTAACATAGCAGCAGCATTTTTTGAAACTGCTTCGCCTTCTTTAACAATGACATGATCTTTTTCAACTACAATCTTTCCTTTATCAATTTTAGCAGGTATTCCTGCTTGTTGCAAGTCACCAAGTACTGGACCTGGTTCAAAACCAGTATCTCCCTTAGGTACAACAATATCAGAAGTAGCTATATTTCCTGCTTTCGCTGGAGCAGCTGTTTTATTATTTTCTAATATTTTAAACAATTTAAAAGGATTCATGTTAGTGAATACAATTGCAGGTTGACCTACCATGTATTCTGAAAGATCTGTGATATTTTCTTTATTACTACTTGAATCTTCAAAGGCTAAATCCATAAGATTCTTTTTAGACATTCTTATAGTAGCTTTATCGTTTAAAGATTGCCTCATTTTTTGAAGTTGTCTTGCAGGTATGTTTAAAAGATCAACAATACCAATAACTTCATGAGAATCTATTAAAGATTTAAGCTCTTTAACCTCTTCTTTCTTCCATTCAGCAACGTGAGCCATTTTAAATCACCCTCACTACTGAACCCATTGTTGTTTTAATAAACATGGATTTTATTTGTTTTCTTCCTTTTTCTAAGTTGCGGTCTAGGACAGTAAGAACAGCTTCGATATTTTCAGCTATTTTTTCATCATCCATATCCTGAGTTCCAACTAAAGTTTGAATACTTGCTTGGTCTTTAACACCTATTTTAACAGTACTTTGTAATTTTTTAATTAAAGGATCTGCTTTTGCATTAGCAGGTACTGGTTTAGGCATTTTTTTCCTTGGTCCAAGAACTGGCCCTAAGAATCTACCAACAAGTGGCATCATATCTGCCTGAGCTACAAAGAAATCTGTAGAATTAGCTACTTTTTTAGCTTTTTTCCTATCTTTACCAAATTCTTCTAACTCTTCTTTTGAAACAACAAGATCTATACCAGCATTTTTAGCTTGAACTGCCAATTCTCCTTCAGCAATGAAACCTATATTTACAGGTTTACCTCTGCCATTAGGAAGATCGACTTCTTCATCAAACCGGTTTTCTGGTTTTTTGATGTCTAAATCCTTGATATTAATAATAATATCAATGGATTGTGTGAAGTTTCTCGGCTTAGCTTGTTCTTTAGCCTCCTTCACCGCTTCCATAATCTCTTGTGTCATATAAATCCTCCATGAGCTATTTAACTTAACTCATTAATGGATATTTATTTTTATTTGGTTTCATGAATAAATACATGAATATGAAATATATCAATTACCAATAGCTCTAATAAATAGCTATTATTAATAGCTATTATTCTAATAAAGTTATTATTCTAACAAAATAGCCATTAGATAATAAATAGTCATTAAATAAACTATTAAGTAATATCATCTATATTGAGTATAAAATATTATTCTACTAAGATGCTATCGTATTCACCAGCATCAACAGCTTTTTGAGCTTCTCTTGGGTCTTTGCCATCAACTGTGATTCCCATACTTACACAGGTACCCATAACTTCTTTAGCACCATGTTTATAATCATTTGCAAGTAAAGAATCAAACTTCATTCTAGCTATTTTTAAAGCTTGTTCTACAGATAAATCAGCTACCCAATCAGTACCAGGTTCTCCAGAACCTTTTTCGATTTTAAGCTCATCCATAATAAGAGCTGTTGTAGGAGGAGTACCTATTTCTATTTCAAAATCTTTTGTATCACTATCAATAGTTATTTTAACTGGTACTTTCATTCCTTTAAAATCAGCACTTTTACTGTTGATTTGCTCAACAATTTGCATCATATTAACTCCGAAAGGGCCTAAAGCCGGACCAAGAGGTGGTCCTGGGGTGGCTGTGCCTCCTTCGATAAGAACTTCAACTGTATCTTTAGCCATTAGTCAGCCTCCTTTTGTATAATTCTAATCTGATCACCTTTAACTGTAACAGGTATCGGAACTGCAGCTTCTATTAACTCAAGAACCACTTCTTCACGAGATTCATCTATACGAACTACTTTAGCTCTTTCTCCTTTGAAAGGACCAGAAATAAGTTCTACAATACTTCCTTTCTGTATAGAAGAGATGATTGGTTCTGGGTTTAGGAATTTTTTAACTTCTTCAAAAGTTACAACATCGTCTCCTTGACTTCTTGTTTTACCTTCAACAATTCCTCTTAAATGAGGTATTTTGAATGCAGGATTCTGCATATCAATTTTAGTTGAAGATTCCACCAATATATAACCTTTTAAAGATTCAGGTACAAGAACAGCACCTACACCTATACCACTGTCTCTTGACTTTCTAGCTAACATCCTAGCTACATTCCTTTCTTGCCCTGCAGATATTTTCAGAGCATATATGGAATTTTCTGAGGTCTCCATTTAAAATACACCTATACAAATTAAAATTTAGTTTTTTACTAGTTTTTACTAGTTTTTATTAATTTTTATTAATTTTTTATTAGTTTTCATATAAATTTCTAAGTTCATTTTTCTCATATGAGCTTATGAACCAATATAGTTACAAATATCAAATAAATACAAATAAATACAAAATTTAAAATTAAAAATATAATTAAAAATATAATTAAAATTAGATTTATAAAATTATATATTATAAAATTATATGTTATTAAATTATTATATTAAATTTATATTATTTTAATATCTTTATTTTACAAGTATTTAAAGTTTTCAAAAGATAATGAATTTATTATAGAATTATAGAATTTTTATTTTGTAGATATTCAATAATAGATAATAATAGATTATTTAATTAATAGCTATTATATCCCATAGGATTTAAGTCCATAGATATGCTTATTAATTATAAACCAATTACTTGAGTAATTAAAACAATGACAAATCCAATAACGCCTATTATAACTATTCCTAAAGCTGTTACTTTTGAGAAATTAATATATTCCTCTTTATCTGGTTTTTTAGCTACTCTTAGCACTCTTTTACATTGTTTAAAAAAACGATTAGTAGATTCCTTAAAACTCATTGAAAATCCCACATTACTTCTAAAAAAAGATATTATCTTTATTATCAATAGTTATAAATTTTATTATAAATTATAAATTATTTATGTAATATTATTTATGTAATTATTATTTTTAATATTAATTTTAATATTATTAATTTTAATATTAGTTTTAACAATATTTTCAATATTATTATTTTATAATATTATTTTTAATAAATTTATTTAAACATAATTTATAGTAATAAATAATTATTATTTTTCTATTTATAAAGTTTTCCTTTTTAATAAGTTTAAGAAAATTATAAAATAAAATTAATAATTATACAAAATTAATATAAAATTAATATAAAAAAATAAGAGAATAAAAATTGAAGGATAATAAAAATTAAATTAAAAAATTAAAATAAGAATTAATAAAATAATAAAAAAAAGATGGAATTAATAAATAAAGTATATTTAATTAAAATGTTCCATCAATAAATTCTTCTAAAGGATCAGATTCGATTTCAGAAGAAGTATTATCTAATTCTGGCACTTCTATTCTTTCAGCAGGTGATTCACCATACATATAATGAGATTTAACTCCTGAAACAATAATTGTGGTTCTTACAGTATTTTGCAAGGATTCATCAATTTGACTTCCCCAAATGATATTTGCTTCTGGATCTAATTTATCAGCTACAATTTGAACAATCTTTTCAGATTCATGTAAAGTTAAATCAGAACTACCAGAAATATTAATCAATGCACCTTTAGCATCAGAAATATCTAAGTCAAGTAAAGGACTATTAAGAGCTTCATGGACAGATTCTAATGCTCTATCACCAGATTCAGATTCTCCCATACCTATCATAGCCATTCCAGATCCTTCCATGATACTTCTAATATCAGCGAAATCCAAAGCTATTAAACCTTGTTTAGTAATTAATTCTGTAATACCTTTAACAGCTCTTCCCAATAGCTCATCTGAAACCATGAAAGCTTTGTTTAAAGGAAGATTAGGTGCTACTTCTAATAACTTATCATTAGGAATAATAATAACAGTGTCTGAACTTTCTTTAAGTTTCTTTAAACCTTTTTCAGCATTCTCTCTTCTTTTAATTCCTTCTGCAGAAAATGGCATAGTAGCTACAGCAACTGTTAAAGCTCCTGCTTTTTTAGCTAATTTTGAAATAACTGGAGCTGAACCAGTACCAGTTCCTCCACCAAGCCCACATGTTACAAATACCATATCTGCCCCATCAAGCTCGTCTCTTATATCATCTTCACTTTCTTCAGCACATTCTTCTCCAACTTCAGGAATTCCTCCTGCACCAAGACCCCCACAAGTTTTCTCACCGAGAAGGAGTTTTTTACCAGATTGACTGTAGAATAAATCTTGAGCATCAGTGTTAACAGTTATAGTATCTGCTCCTTCAATTCCAGTCTCATTTAATCTAGTTACAGTATTGTTTCCAGCTCCACCCGCTCCAATTACGAAAATCTTTGCTTTACTCCTATTCATAAGCTCTCTTAGCTCATCATCAAGGTCTGCAGATATTCTTGTTGGATATTCTTTTTCCATTCGTTTTTCCGATTCTTTAATCGCATCATCTATAAATTTCACTTACTAACCCCACATTATAAAATTATCCCATGGATAATCTCTATAAAGATTATATAATATTTCATATCATATAATATAATAATTGATTTGTACTAAGTTATATTTAAATGCCACGGTTTAAATTCTTATAAATCCCTTTATTTAACTGAAATTCTACCTTTAATTCTAAAATTTCCACACGGATATTATATTATGAAATATGTTTTTTAATTATAAACTAATTTTAAAATATAATGAAAATTAATAAGCAAAATTGAGAATTAGTAAAATATAAAAATTTAATTAATTAAAAATAACTGTGA
>JAISIQ010000196.1 GCA_031261945.1 Methanobrevibacter sp. | reverse complement strand
ATTAATATTAAAAAGATTTAAAAAGTTATAGATAAAGTTATAGATAAATTGAATATGAATAAATCTAATAATTTAATTCCTTTCATATAAGTTCTTTAATTTAGCTATTAATGACAATAAGGGATTTATGAGAATTATATAAATTACCGAATTTTAAAACCTACAATTCTTTTCTATATAGCTATATATTTAATTGTCGTTTCATATATATAAATTTATCGGAAATTGGCTTCCGATTATTCAAATTTTCTAAAAGATTATATAAAATAAACAAAAGAAAAAGACGATTGTTCAGAAATATATATGATTTTATGAAAAATATCCAACATTTACAAAATTAATCTTATTTTTAATATATTATTTATTTAAAAAATATCGATTATTTTCATAATATCAAATCAAACTTTTAAAAACGGGACCTTCGTTCCCTAAGTTCACTTCGTGAACAAAAGTTTGATCAAAAAGTTCTATCAAAACTAAAACCAAGCCAAGTAGAAATTTTTACATAATATCTAAATTTTAAACAACTATTATTTTAAACAATTATTACAATTAAAATTAAATAGCTAAAATAAATAATCTAAAATAAATAAGAATAAAAATAATAAAAACAAGAAAAAATAATAAAAATCCAGAGCTCTATAGATACAAGGACCACTTAATGACTTCGTCACAATACGGCACTGGACTATATGACCTTAGCTGGATTTTAATATGAAATATGTATTGTAAACTAAATGGTAAACTAAATGAAAAATTATTCATTTATAGCAGCTATTGCCCATTTAGCACCGGTTTTAACAAAACCACTTTCATCATCAAGAAGATTATTTAAAGGATCAATAGCTTTTTTATCACCAATCTTTCCTAATGCCCAAGCAGCTGCACCTCTTACTTTCCAATCGTCATCATCGAGAATAGCTATTAAAGGATCAACAGCACTAATTCCCATTTTACTAAGAGCAGTAGAAGCTTCTCTTCTAACAAGCTTGTTTGGATTTGAAAGAGTGGCTATTAATGGGTCAATAGCTTTTTCATCCCCTATAAAACCTAATACTTTAGCAGAAGAGATTTTAATATTCTTATTTTTATTATTTGAAAGTGCATCAATAAGAGGTACAACAGATTTATCAGGATTTGCTTCAAGTAAAGTCCTTGCTTCTTCTTGAACAAATTCATCATCATCTGCTAAATCTTCAATGAGTTTGTTTGTATCTATTTCCATCTTATCACCTGATTTTTATTAAATAATACTCATATAATCAATAAATATAATTTTCAAAATTATAATTTTCAAAATAATTTATAAACTAATATTATAATAAAAATTATAATAAAAATATTAATAAAACTATTAATAAAAATTTATAATTAAAAATTTATAATAATTATAATTTATAATAATCATAATATTAACTAATAATACTAATCACTAATACCAATATAATATTAATACTAATGCTAATACTAATACTATTTAAATTATATAATATAATTTATAATTTTTAGAATAAATAGTTTACTGATTAACAAACAGTTTTATAAAAATATTAATTAAAAAGAGATATTTATGATTAAAATTACTACAATTCATGGAGATGGAATTGGAAAAGAAGTAATAGATGCAGGAATAGCTATTTTAGAAGAGACTGATCTAAATTTTGATTTTATAAAAGCAGAAGCAGGATATGAATGCTTTCAAAAAAATGAAACAACAATACCTGAAGAAACATTGAAAATAGCTAAAAAGACACCCGCTACATTGTTTGGAGCTATTACATCAACTCCAAATGAAAAAAGCCCAATAATCACCCTTAGAAAAGAACTTGATCTTTTTGCTAATTTACGCCCAGTTAAATCATTTGAAGGAGTAAATTCACTATACAATGATCTTGATTTTATTATAATTCGAGAAAATACAGAAGGATTATATTCACAAATAGAATCATTTGAAGATAAAGAAGAAACAATAGCTATTGCAGAGAGAGTGATAACTAAAAAAGCAAGCCAAAGAATAGCTAAATTTGCTTTTGAAAAAGCTATTTCTGATAATAGAAAAAAAGTTACTTGTGTTCATAAATCTAATGTATTGAAAAAAACAGATGGGCTTTTTAAAAAATCATTTTATAATATTGCAAATAGCTATTTTTCTAAAGGAATTATAGCAAATGATTATTATGTAGATGCAATGGCAATGTATTTAGCTATTAAACCTCAAGAATTCGATGTTATTGTTACAACAAATCTTTTTGGAGATATATTATCAGATGAAGCAGCAGGATTAGTTGGAGGTCTTGGACTTGCACCCTCAGCAAATATTGGAGATAAAAATGGAATATTTGAACCAGTACATGGTTCTGCTCCTGATATTGCAGGAAAAGGAATAGCTAATCCCACAGCTATGATATTATCAATAACTATGATGTTAGATTTCTTAGATGAAAGCTATTGGTCTAAAAAGATAGAATTAGCTATTAAAACAGTGCTGTCTGATGCAAAAGTCGTCACCCCTGATTTAGGAGGAACTTCTAAAACAATAGAAATGACGAAAGCTATTATTGAAGAATTAAATAAATAAACTTACATTATTACTTGTAAAATCTATGTTTATTATGTTTATTGGTTTTAATAGCTATTTTTATTTTTATTCTTATTTTTAATATTAGTTTTAATTTTAATATTGATATTGATATTAATTTTAATATTAATGACATATTAATGGTAATATTAAGTGTAATATTAAATTTAATATTAGTTTCTATAAATGAATATCACTTATATTAAAGTTTTTATAGTTACATTTAAAGAAATCTTCTGTTTTCATTGTTCTTATTATTAGTTGTAGTGAAGATTTATCACTATATAAAGATACTTTTTCTCCTGTTTTAGCATCGATTCCAATAATTAAAATGTCTGTTGCATAAAATGAAATATCAGTGACGAGAATTTTTCCCCCATCATTTAATATAGCTTCTAAAATTACAGTTTCATCTTCACTAACTAATTCCTTAAGATCCTCAAAATCATTAATTAAATCTTTTATGAATCTTTCTGTTTTTAATTCAACTTTATTTTCCCACTTGTCAATTTTCTTTTTTAATTTTTCCTCTTTTTTCTTTTTATCTGTCATAAATAACTTCTCCTTTTAAAACTATTTTTATTTATGCTAATTTATTTATGCTAATTACTTTATGCTAATTAGTATATATTATGTTTTTAATAATAATTATACTTTAT
>JAISIQ010000182.1 GCA_031261945.1 Methanobrevibacter sp. | reverse complement strand
GTCGTGAGACAGGTTGGTTGCTATCTAATGGAAGTGTTAGTAGTCTGAGGGGAAGGTGGCTCCAGTACGAGAGGAACGAGTTGTCGGCGCCTCTGGTCGACCGGTTGTCTGATAAGGCAATGCCGGGCAGCTACGCGCTGGACGATAAAGGCTGAAAGCATCTAAGCCTGAGGTGTCCCCTGAAAATAGACTGCTTTAGAACACGAGTAAAAGACTTGTTTGATGGGGTAGGGATGTAAGCTTCGAGGTTTTCCGAGTTGTTTAGTCCGCTGCTCCCAACTGTTCGCTTGCTTTGTTTTCTGAGTATTTTAGTGTATAACATTCATTTGAATGTTTTTAACCAATATTTTGGTTTGGTGTATTCAGTTAGGGTGAAAATGTACAATCATATATATAATATTAGTTAAATTTATTAATTATCAATTACAAATAGCTATTATATATTAATTTTAATATATTAATTAATTAGCTATTCATTAATTTCATATGGGTTTGGCGGTCATAGCGACAGGGATACACCTGGTCTCGTTCCGATCCCAGAAGTTAAGTCTGTTCGCGTTTTGTTTGTGTACTATGGACCTGGTCTATGGGAATTTCATTTCGCTGCCAGCCCTTTATGATTACTTTATTTATATTTTCGTTTTTACTATTTTAATTTATTATTTCATCTTTTTATTTACTTTGTTATTAGTGTCATATCATTTATTTGACTGATGCCAATGGTCCTTTTATGAGAAAAGCTATTGCTGTCTATGATTAGAAGAAACCCAGCATTGGATAGACTGCCTGTTTCGAGGGTTACTCGGGGAGGAAAGGTTAAGCTACCTATGATCCAAGAGAGTTAGTATACAGGCAATATCTAATTTATTTAAAAAACTAATTTTATTAAAAATATTACATTATTATTTATAGCCTTATTAATTTTATTTGATAATTTATAGTATTATACTTTAAAAATAATGTAATATTGAACATAATTTATATTCTGATATTAATTTTATAATATTAAAAAATAAAAAAGAAAATAGCTATTTTTATAATAACTATTGATTAAATATAGTATTAAAATTTCTTAAGAATCTCTCCATAAACTTCTTTTATTTTACCTTCTGAATTTTCATATATTCTTTTTAAAATAAACTCAGGAGTACTTCTTGCTAAACAATTCATTTTAGGAGTTCTATCTACGATTAAATTGTAGTTTTCATCTAATCCTTTAGCCTCGATTCCATCGATTCTTACATCTGATTGTACTGAGAGTTCTCTTGCCATGTGGGTTACTATTATTCCATATGAATTAGAATCTTTAATCATATCAATAAAACTGGAAATTATTTTAACAGCTGCTTCTAATTCTGTAATTCCTTCTAATTCATCTAAAAGAACTAATTTCTCACTATTAGTTGTAACAATCGGCATAAAAACATTTAAAAATGATTCAAATGCTCCAGCATCTAATGATCTTTTCTTTGAAAAATGGTATATTTCATCTAATAGCTTAACTTCAGCATATTCTGCACAAACTGGAAGTCCCATTTGACCCATAATTGAAATCTGCCCTATTGTTTCAAGTAAAGTGGTTTTACCCCCACTATTAGCTCCAGTTAAAAGAGCTATGTTTTCTTTTTCACTTAAACAATAATCAATTCTTTGAATAGTGTCTCCTTTTTCAAGACCTAATTCTAAATGGAGAGCTCCTTCTAGTTTAAAATTATTAGATATTTTTGCAGGCATTAAATCATATTCATATGCAAAACTACCTAATGTAAATTCATAATCAAACTCTAAAGTTTTTTGAACTTCATCTTCGGCCTGTTTTTTTATGTTTGCTAAATAATTAGCTGCTGTGATTTTTTTATCAAATAAATCATTTTCTTTTTTAGAATTTTCTGTTTCTTTTATTCTTTCTATTTCATTTTCATCAAGTTCGAGAGGATATTTTTTTAAGAAAGGATCAAAATCAATTCCACTCTCTTCTTTAATAGCTATTTTTCCTTTTTGAAGTATTTTTTCAAATATTTCTTCTATTTTTGGAGGAAATGAATTATTTAAAAGATCTAATACTTCCTTTCCTTCGAGATCAATATTTTGAATAGCTTCTTTAATTTCTTTATCTAAATCATCTTTTACAGAGTTAACAAGCTTTTCTAAATCAATATCTTTCTTTTTCAATGAATTGACTTCTTCTAAAATAGGATCTATATCTTCAAGAATAGTTTTTTCATTTAATATCTTTCTTATTTCTCCTACTTTTTTAAATAGCTCCTTATTTTCATTAAAATAATCTAATATTATTTCAGGAACTATTTCATGTTCAGGAGCTTCTTTATTAATCATTATCAAATTATTCATTTCCCCAAGATCTAAGAAACCTTGTGTATAAACATAAAAAATTAGCTCATAACCTCTTATTTCTTCTTCTATCATTGAAGAAGTTGAAGCATTAATAATAGAATAATATTGATTTAAACCAAGATCAATTAAATAGTCAGCATCTTCATCACTTTCAACTAAAATAGCTTTACTTGGATCGTAATTAGCCTTTACCTTCTTTGGAGTTTGAAGATTTTTCATCAAACCTCTTAGTTTAATGATTGGTAGTTTAGAAACCTTTTTCTTTGCTTTCATTACAAAATCAATCTGATTTTCAATAGCTATTTGGTCTTTTGTTGGTGAAAGAAGAAGTATTCTATTTTCTGAATATTTTGTATTAGAATAAGCTATTATTTTTTGAATTATTTCTTCATAAAGTTGAATAGCTCTTTCACTTTTTAAAAATTCCTGTGCAGGATTACCTAATAGCTGATTCATTATTTCAATAGCTTTTCTCTGACTTATTCCCTCAATAGCTATTATCTTTTCTAAATCTAAATTTTTAACAATTTTTTGCAGTTCTTCTTCTCCTCCAACTGCTGTTAATATTTTTTCAGATAATTTATCCCCGACCCCTGGGACTTTATGCAAATCAATGATATTTTCTTTTTTTATTGATCCATTACTGCTCATAAATACTACCTACCTATAATATATTAAATATTAATATTTTATTCAATCTTTTGGAATTATTTTGATTAATATTTTAAAATTATATAGTAATTAATAAGTATTCTAATTTAACTAAGAGCATTTGAAAAGTAATAAAATGAATGTATAAATAAAAAA
>JAISIQ010000155.1 GCA_031261945.1 Methanobrevibacter sp. | reverse complement strand
AGAAATTAAAATACACAGTCGAGGTATCAGGTGTTTTAATGAATATATTAGAAAAGTCAAATGCAATAAAAAATCAAGAATTAAAAGCAGAAGATAATGTAGGAAACTTCATAAACACTATTGAAAGTAAAAATAGCAAAATCAATGCTTTTTTAGAAATAAATAAAGAAGAAGCAATAGCTAAAGCAAAGGAAATTGATACTAAAATAGCTAATGGGGAAGAAGTAGGGCCACTTGCAGGACTTACATTTGCTATTAAAGCTAATATCAACGTAGAAGATCATATAATATCTGCAGCTTCTAAAACTCTTGAAAATTATCAAGGTAGCTATGATGCTACTGTTATAAAAAGAATCAAAGAAAATGATGGAATTATCATTGGAATAACTAATATGGATGAGTTTGCAGCAGGTAGCTCAACTGAAAGCTCATGTTATGGGCCAACAGACAATCCTTCAGCTCCAGGAAGAATTCCAGGAGGCTCAAGCGGAGGAAGTGCAGCAGCTATTGCAGCAGAAATGTGTGATATAGCTATTGGTTCTGATACAGGAGGTTCTATTAGAAATCCTGCTTCTCATTGTGGTGTTATTGGTTTTAAACCTACTTATGGCGCTGTTTCAAGACAAGGACTTCTTGATCTTTCAATGAGTTTAGATCAGATCGGTCCTTTTGCAAATGATACCTCAGGAATAGCTATTGCCTTAGATACAATTATTGGTTATGATGAAACAGAATGTACAAGTTTAAACCAAGAATTCCCAATTTTTACAGAAAAATTAAATCAAGATCCTGAAGATTTTTTCAATGATAAGAGAATAGCTATATGTAGCGAGTTTAAAGATGTATCTGATGATAATATTAATGGTATAATTGATATAGCTATTGATAAAATAGCTGATGCTGGTGCTGAAATAGCTGAATTATCTTTTGATTATATTGATTTGTGTATTCCTACTTATTACTTAATTAACTATGTTGAGTTCTTCTCTGCTACAAGAAAATATGATGGAAGAAAATATGGTTATAAAATTGAAGATGTTTGTGGTGAAGAGGTTTTAAGAAGAATTGAAATGGGAGCTTATATTTCACAACAAGAATTCAGTGGAAAATACTATAAAAAAGCTCTTCAAGCAAGATCACTTATTAGAAATGAAATAAACAAGCTATTAGATGGTGTAGATTTAATAGCTGGACCTACTGTTCCAAAACTTCCACATAAAATAGGTGAAGAGCTTGAACCTATGGAAATGTATGCTTATGATGTTTTAACAGTAATAGCTAACTTAGCAGGAATACCTGCAGGAAGCATCAAAGCAGGAGAATCTGAGGGAATTCCTGTTGGATTACAATTCCAAGCTAAGCCTAATGAAGATTTAAAAATAATTGAAGCTATGAATGCATTTGAAAAGTTGTCATAGCTGTAATATCTGTAATAGCTGCAATAGTTGTAATACAATAGCTAATTTTAATAGCTAATAGGTAAGATTATGAAAATTGGATTAGCATATCTCAAAGGATCTGTTCCTGGATTTGAAGATTTTGGAAATCTTCCAACTGATATTGTAAAATCTAATGGATTAGTTAATGGAATTAAAGCTCATAAAGCTCTTGACGCTCTTATTATTCCTGGTGGAAGCCTTCTTGAATCTGACTCTATAAGTCCAGAATTAGCTATTGAAATTAAGAAAATAGCTAAAGATGGAAAACCAGTAATTGGAATATGCTCTGGATTTCAAGCAATAGCTAATGAAACAAACACAGGCAGAAAATCTCCTTGTCCTATTATAAAAAAAGGAATAGGTCTTCTTAATGTTAATTTTTCTCCATTTATAAGTAATGATAGAGTTGAAGCTTTTACTACTAATGATTCTTTTTTTACTAATAATATAACTAAAATAACTGGATTTCATTCTCATACTTATGGTAAAATTGATTTTAATTCTACAACACCTATTTCTACAACAGATACTCCTACAGATACTCATACAAATATTCCTACAGACATTCCTATTATTTATTCTAAATTAAAAAGAGCTAATTATAAAGATACTGATGATTCTGTTGTATCTGGTGTTAGAAATGATGATGGAAATGTTATTGGAACAATGATTCATGGAATATTAGATGAAAATCCTCAAATCGTTGATAATGTTTTAGATTTTATTGATGCTGATGAAATAGCTAAAAAAGATATTTTTGAAAGAAATAATGTTTTAAAAATAGCTATTAGAAGTGAATTAGGTATTGATTCTGGAATAAAATTACTTAATTCTAATTCTAATTTTAATCTTAATTTTAATTCTAATTCACAGAATAATATTGGTCAAATACCTCCAGTTTTAATGATAGCAAGTAATGGTTCTGATTCTGGTAAAACATTCATTACAACTGGAATATCTGGAGCTTTAACAAAAAGAGGAATGAAAATAGCTATTTTGAAAGTAGGTCCTGATGTTCGAGATACTATTCCTTCATTATATTTAACTAAAGGAAAAATGGAAGATTTTGCATCAATTAAAATTGGACATCTTGGATGGATGGAAATAAAAGATGTTTTAGATAAATTAAGAGATTCAGATTATGATTTTGTTCTTATTGAAGGAGTTATGAGTGTGTTTACTGGACTTCTCAATGAAAAAATTCCTTATTCTGGAGCAGAAATAGCTATTTCTTCAAATATTCCAATGTTACTTGTAACGGGTGTTAATAAAGGAGGAATTGAATCAGCAGCTATTGATATTGTTAGTCATGCTAATAAACTAAATGAAATGGGAATAGCTATTAATGGAATTATTTTAAACAAAGTCTATGACATGGAAATTTTTAATGAAGCTTCAAATTACATAAAAAACAAAACAAACATCGATGAGATAATACCTATTCCAAAAATCAGCTTAGATGAAAGATCCACTATACCAGAAATAGAAATAAACTTAGAAGATTTTTCATTACCTGCACTCAATACTATAGAAAAATACCTTGATTTAGATAAAATAGCTAATATGGCAGCTATTCCTGAATTTAATAGCTATTTAGATTATGAAAAAATAAAAAAGTATTTTCTTAATTAAATATATTTAATATCCTCTTTTAAATTTATAATTTCATAAGAAAATCCTTCTTCTTTTAGTTCTGATGAAAAACAAGTAATATCTCGATCATTAGTTAGAAGAATACTTTCTTTTTCTTTTGAAAATAATATAAGTCCTAAATCTGCTTTTGATGGAATAGGATTGTGCTTTCTTTTCTTTTTTAATAGCTTTTGCATTTTCTTTGTTTTCTCTCTTGATTTAAAGAATGTTTTTATTTCATTTAACTGATTTGAGTTTAGTTTATAGTTATCTATTTCAAACCAATTTTCTTCTTTTAATTTTGAAAATCTTTCTTTAATTTTATAGTACATCGCAAGATGTTGAGCAGGTCGAATTGTTTTACATCCTACAATATTACTTGGATTTTCTAAATAATCATTTATAATTTCACTTATTCCTTTTCTTTCAATTTCATCAATAATAAAAGTAGGTACTAATATTTTTGTTTTTGAATCTATTAAAAAATTAGTTATTTCTCGAGATTTTCTTGTATATTCAAGAATTCTACATCCTTCAAATAAAAAACAGTAATATATTATTATATTAGCATCATAGATTACATAATCTTCTTTTTCAAGATTTTTAAATTGTTCTTTGAATTTCTCCATATTTGCATGTTTTTTACTTTTTAATGGATTCATTCTACTTCTCCTTTTGAGTTTAGGAATTAAAATAACTTATGAATCAAAATCTTTTAAATCAATACTAGTATTATCTAATCTTGGTAAAATAGCTAATTTTTCTATTTTATCTTCAATTTTACTAAATTTTTTTTCTATTAGTTCTATATTTTCATATTCTAATGATTCTTTACAATTTCCTTTAAATATTTCTAAATCATCATAATAGCTATTTATATTATTTTTTAGAGAACTTTCATTTGAAATAGCTATTTTATCTTTTTTTAAAGCTATTAAAATATAATCTAGTGATCCTAAAATAAAGGTATGATTCCAACAAGGAGCATATGAAGAAAAAAATTTCATTAATTCTTTTATTTTATTTTCAATATATTCAATATCAATATATTCAATATTAGCTATATTTTCAGAATTTTGAGAAGTCAATTTTCTTACCCTGTATTCTTACTATCTATTTTAAATATTCTTCTATAACTTGATTTCCATCAAGAAATATGAGATTATGTTCTTTTGCATACTCTTCAGCTTCATCTACTGTTCGAGCTTCACCTGTTTTAGCATCCATCATCTCACAGACAACAGTAACTGGTGTTATTTCAGCTATTTCGGCCATAGCTAAACTAATCTCAGTATGTCCTTGTCTACCTTTAAGTAATCCTTTAGCTCCACGAAGTAATGAAACGTGCCCGGGTGATCTGAATTCTTTTCCAAAATCATCAAATCTTTCTTCTTCACATAGTTCAGCTATTTTAGTAATTGTTAATGACCTATCATTGTCAGTTATTCCTGTGAAAGTCTTTCTGTGATTCGCCCATATAGAAAATGAAGATCTTTCATCATAAGGAATATCAGTTGGAGCTAATTTCTCTAAAACAGGATATTCAGGAATAGCTGCTTCCATGATATCAGTCATAAAGGGTAATCCTATTTTATCACAAAAATCAGGGTGAATAGCTGTACAGATTAATCCTCCTGCATCTTCCCTCATAATAGCTACATTTTCAGGATTTACAAACTCTGCTCCGATTATCATGTCTGTTTCTCTTTCTCTTTTCTCATCATCAAACATGAGAACAAATTCACCATTTTTCATTGCTTTTAATGCCTTTTTTAACATAAAATCACAGTATTAGTTATTGTATAATAAGTTCTATATTTTTTATAAGTTCTATATTTTTTTATTTTTTATTTCTTATTTTTCTTATTTTGTTTGATTTTATTTTTATGTTTTTATTGATTTATAGATTATGGTATTAATTATATGAAATATTTTTTAATATAATTTTAATAATTTTAATAGTTCTAATAATTTTAATAAATTTAATAAAACTTAATTTAATAAAAATCATAAAAAATCTGATATTTTTAAATAGTATGATAAATATATAATTGTATAATAAATTATCAATTGTATGAAAATATTATTGTAATTTATATATTGGCTATGCATTTAGTAATTATACTAATTCTATTAAATATATCTACTACACAAATATATAGTAAAGTAGATGATGAAACAATAAGAAATACCTACGATAAAATTAACTGGAATTGATAAATCAATAATTAAAGAAGATAATTATCAATTTAAAGACAATTATCATGAACTTATATAAATTGATTTATATAATCTTAACATCAAATCAATTTTATATATAACTAAAATTTCAATTGAATATATTAGTTTTCAAAGGCTAGAGTAATTAAGAAATATTAAGATAATTAAATTATATTTAATAAATAAAATAGTATAATTTAGTTTGATTTTCATAAAATTATTAGTATTATGTAAAAACTAGCATGAATTTTAATAAAAAAGTTTATAATAATAAAAGATAATAATATTATATGATAATTCTTATAGGAGTTCCATAATGAGCAATAATTTTGTATGTCCTGTTGTAAAATGGGTTGGAGGGAAAAGACAACTATTATCCACATTAGATAAATATATTCCTTCTAATTTTGATGCCTATTGTGAACCATTTATTGGAGGAGGGGCTCTTTTATTTCATCTTAAACCATCAGTTGCGATAGCTAATGATGTAAATTCAGAATTGATTAATATGTATAAAATAATTAAATCTAATGTTGATGAATTAATAGATGATTTAAGCACATATAAAAACGAAGCAGATTATTTTTATGAAATTCGCAGTTTAGATAGAAATAAAAAAGAATATGAAAAGCTTTCAGATGTTAAAAAAGCTTCAAGATTATTATATTTAAATAAAACTTGTTTTAATGGACTTTTTAGAGTTAATAAATCAGGAGAATTTAATACTCCATTTGGAAGGTATAAAAATCCAAATATTGTCAATAAAACAATTTTAATGGCTGTTAGTGACTTTTTCAACGAAAATGATGTAATTTTTTATAATTTTGATTTTGAAAAAGTACTTGATAAATTAGAAGAAAATACATTTGTCTATCTAGATCCTCCTTATGACCCAATTTCTGATACTTCAAGCTTTACAGGTTACAATAAAGGCGGATTTGATAAAAAAGAGCAAGCACGACTTAAAAAATCTTGTGATAAATTGAATTCTAAAGGAATAAAGTTTTTATTATCTAATTCAAACACAGATTTTATCAATGAATTATATAAAGATTATAAAATTGAAAAAGTAAAAGCCAAGCGCTCTGTAAATTCTGTTGCAAGTAAAAGAGGGGAAATTGATGAGGTACTTATAAGAAATTATGACATCAACTAACAAAATAACATTAAATGATAAAGCATGGAACGCATTATTTAAAAAATATAATATACTTTCAGAAATTTCAAATAAAGGGTATTGTGTCATTTCAGCTTCTCAAATAAAAGAATTTCGAGAACCTCGGTTGATGGTGAAGTTTGACAAATTATCTTATAAACCTCAAATATTTGATAAAGAAAAACTGTCTATACTCCCAATTACTAGAGGAAAATATATAATTTCAGATTTTAATTCTCATCATAAATTGGAACCTCCTTCTAATAAATATGATTTTCGTGAATTTCCATCATACATTGAAAGTGTTAATCCTACTAATATTAGTTCGGAATCTGTTGCACTAAATACTGCTGATTCAATGAATATTTTATCACATTTTATTGATGATGAGATGATGGTTCCAACAGTTAGTGGTAGAAGAAGTTCTGGAGAATTTGATTTTAATATTATTAGAAATAAAAAAGATAAGCTCCATATTGAGGTTTCAAATTCACAAATAGAAGTTGATGGGGCTTGGGAAGGATTAAATTATTTATCATTAATTGAAGCAAAAATGGATTATCCTGATGACTTCATCATCCGACAATTATATTACCCATTCAGAGTTTTTAATAAAATTATTGAAAAACCAATTAAGAATATTTTTCTTTTCTATTCAAATAACCAATTTAGCTTGTATGAATATGTTTTTGAAGATATTAATTGTTACCATTCATTAAAATTAAATAAACAATGTAATTATTTGATTTATGATGGAGAAATCTTTTTAGAAGATATTACTGGAATTTATGAGTCAGTTAATATTCAACCAGAGCCTAATGTTCCTTTTCCTCAAGCAAATTCTTTTGAAAGAGTTATTAATTTGTGCGAACATCTTAAAAATCAAAAACTCACAAAAGAGCAGATTGCAGAAATATATTCATTTGATAATAGACAAAGTGATTATTACACTAATGCGGGGCTCTATTTGGGATTAATTGATAAAAATAGAATTGATGGGAAAATATATTATTCTTTATCTAAAAAAGGTCAACAAATTTTTAACATGCTATTTAAAGAGAAACAATTAGAATTAGTTAAATGTATTTTGAGACATGAAGTTTTTTATAAATTATTTGAATATTGTACAAAAAATGAAGACCTTCCAGACAACAATACTGTCATTGAGTATATGGAAAAATGTAAACTTAGAATTGAGAAAGAAACTATTAAAAGAAGAGCTTCAAGTGTTTTAGCATGGATTAAATGGATTTTTAAGCTCACTGATATTGAAATAGATAATTTTTAATCTATTATTTTGTTTACAGTTGTTTCAAAGATTTAATCAATGATTGAAGAATTAGAATTGATTTATTTTTATATTTTCTGATTATATTATAATTATATAATGGAATCTTTAATTAATGTGGGTGTTAATATGATTGCTGAGACTAATATTTATGATAGATATCAAACAGTTATTCCTAAAGAAATAAGAAAAAAACTAAATCTTGATAAAGATCAAGTTATAGGATGGGACATAAATGATAAAGGGAAAGTTGAATTAACATTTAGGAAAAAATTAACTACAAAAGATATGATTGGTAGATATACAACAAAAAAACCATTTAACGCTACCAAAGAGTTGAAAAAAACTGAAAGAGGAGAATAGCTAATGATTTTCATAGATTCTGGGTTTTTAATAGCTATTTTTGTAGATAAGGATCAATGGCATAAGAAGGGAATAAGATTAATAGATAAAATTGATAAAATACCAAAAGAAGATAAAATTATCAGTAATTTAGTAATTGAAGAAATTATTACTCTGATTGGTAGTAAGATTGGAGCTAAAGCAAGTATTGAGGTGTATGGTTATATTCATGATAACTATACAGTATTTAATGAAGATAAAAGTTTATATGATAAAAGTATGTCATCATTTTTAAAATATAATGCTACATTATCATTAACAGATTGTGTATCTATTGAAATAATGAAAGAATTAGAAATAAATAAAATAGTTTCTTTTGATTCTGATTTTGATAAGGTTGATGGGATAGTTAGAGTACATTAATAATATTACATTAATAAGATTATATTAATCAGACTAATTAATCAGATTATATTAATCAGATTATTTTTATCCAATATCTAATATAACTTCATCATCATCATTTAAATTTAATTTTTCTCTTAAATTTTCTTTAGCTATGAATTCTAAATAATTTTCATCATGAGTAGTTTTATCTGGAAAAACAATGGCTCCATTAATAGTTTCATTAGCATTATTTTCTTTAGAATTATCACTTAAAATAGCTTTAATATATTTTAATCCACCAAAACCATCTTTACCATTTATTATATTATTACAACCTGTTTTAATCTTTTGTATATCATTTAAATGTTTTTCTGGTACAATAATATTTAATGTTCCAGGAAAGGGAGCAAAACCACACTTTTCAATGAATTTATTTTTATAAAAATCTTGACCTAAAAAACACGCTCCTTTTCCAAGTCCTGTTGTTATATTTCCTTTAATTTTCATAATAATCATCAGATAGGATAGGGTTTTATTTGTGTCTTTCATTTCTTCTTCATTTTAATTGTAGAAAATATCGGGCCTCGTATATCAATTAATTTAGCCTCATTGTTGATATAATTCATAGCTACATCATCTAATTTAATATTAACATCAGAAAGAGCTCGAGCTATTGTGCTGCGAATAGCTATTTCTTCCTCACCACTTAAAATACCTTCTTCAATTTTATAAGCAACTTTTGCAGCTAATGCATCAATATAAGTTATTTCAGTATCTATTCCATTTTTAATAGCTTCAATTAAAGTTTCATCACCTTTTCCACTATTATAAACTTCTTCAGGAATTCCTAAAATATTTCCATCAGAAACATAAATTTTATTTGTTGCAGCAGGACCAAGAAGTCGTGTATTTTCTTCTTCTTCAATAGCTATTACTTCAATATCACTATTTAGCATTTTTCCATCCCAAATAACAAACTCACAAGGCGAAGAAGTATTTTTCTCTTTTTTCCAAAGTTCTAAAATCTTATTCATAAGAGCTATTCCTTCATCTGTAACAGGATAATAGCTATAATTTAACATAGTAGCTATTTTTCTATCACTAAGGCTCCATTTCTTATATAATTGAGGATAAACAAGTTCTCGAACATCTCCGATCTGATTTAAAACCATAGCTATTCTTTCAACACCAAGACCTAAATTCATAACTTCTACATCAATCCCGTATTGTGAAAGAGCTATTGGAGAGTAGATACCAAAAGTAGCTATTTCTACCCATTCTCCAAGCTTTGGGTGATAGCCATAAACTTCTGTTTGAGTTTCTGGAATATAATATTTGGATTTTTTCTCATCTGGAACAAATTTAAACCTTGAAAATCCAAAATACTCAAGAAGAGCTTCAGAAATAGCTTTTCCCATATCAACACTAACTTCATCATTAGCTATTACACATGAAGCTGAATGATATGTCATTAAATGACTTGAATCTTCTTTTTGTTCGCGTCTAAAACATCTATCAACAGAAAATAGCTTAATTGGCATTTTTGAATAATTAACCATTTTTTCAAGAGTTAAAAACCATCCAGATGTCATATGTGAGCGAAGGGTTGTATTAATAGCTATTGGATCAAGAGCTCTGATTTCAGGAAAGACTTCTTCAAGAATAGCTAACCCCTCTGAATTTTCAATTCCCATAGCTTCAGCTACTTCTAAAACTAAGTCATCTCCATCTAAATTTCCTTTTTTATAATCTCTAAAAACATTTTGAAGTGAATCAATATTATCTGAACTAAAATCAAAACCAAGCTTTTTAATAGCTTCAATTTTATCTACTCCAATTCCAATATCTGGACGAGGAAGTCCTGCTAAATAAAAGCAACGATCTAAAACAGCTGGAGCTTCTGGACCAAATTGTTTATAAACATCACTTTTAGGAATAAATAAAGGATTTACAAGTTCATTAAACCCTAATCTTAGATAAGCTTCTCTTAAATTAGCTATTGTATCATATAAAATATGAGATTTTCCCACTTCATATTTCAATCGAGGATATCTATTATCAGGATGGGGATTTTTTACTAATTTTCCTGTTTCCTCCCATGCTTTCTCAAAATCCTTTTTAGCTAATTTAATAATCTTTTTCTTATCCATTTTAACTTTCCTCATATTAATTTTAATAAATATAATCGAATAATTATAATTGAATAATATTTTAATTTTATACTAATTTTATACTTTATATTTTTATACTTTATATTAATTTTGTTTTGATTATGATTATATCAATTACTTGTAGTCATTACTTGTAGTAATATTATTTAGTAATACTTTTAATTTTATTTTTAATTTTATTTATAATTCTATTTCTAATTTTAATTCTAATTTTATTCCTACTTATATTTCTATTTCTAATTATAAGCATGTTTTTATTTCTATTTTTAATTTTAATTTTATTTCTAGTTATATTTCTATTTTTAATCATGATTTTATTTTTATTTTTAATTTTATTTATAATTCTATTTCTAATTTTAATTTTAATTTTATTTCTAGTTATATTTCTATTTCTAATTATAAGCATGTTTTTATTTCTATTTTTAATCGCTGTTTTATTTTCAGTATTTGTTTATTTTTGAAGTGATTCCATGTGCTAAGTTTTTACTTTTCAAATGCTACCATTTCATAAAAATATTTATAAAACCAAATACAAACTAATCTCATGGAAAGTAAGATTATTCAATGCGATGCACTAATCATCGGATCTGGTGGAGCAGGTTGTAGGGCAGCTATTGAAGTTTCAGATGCAGGATTAAACCCCTTAATTGTATCAAAAGGATTGTCATTTCGTTCTGGTTGTACTGGAATGGCTGAAGGCGGATATAATGCAGCATTTTCTCTTGTAGATAAAGAGGATACAAAAGAAACTCATTTTAATGATACTTTGAAGGGGGGTAGCTATTTAAATGACCCTAAACTCGCTAAGATTTTAGTAGATGAAGCTCCTGATAGATTAATGGATCTCGAAGAATATGGTGCACTATTTGACAGACAAGAATCTGGAGAACTCAATCAGCGACCTTTTGGCGGTCAGACATTCAGAAGAACGTGTTTCCAGGGAGATAGAACAGGTCATGAAATCATCATGGCTTTGAAAGAAGAGATAATAAAAAGAAAAATAGCTACTATAGATGAAGTAATGATAACGTCATTAATAAAATCTAAAAATCCATCTAAAAATCCTAATGAAGATAAGGTCATAGGTGAAAATAAAGTTATAGATGAAAATAAGCTTATAGGTGAAAATAGGGTTATAGGTGCTATGGGATTATCATTAAAAGATTCTTCAACCATATTTTTCCAATCTAAATCAACTATTTTAGCTACTGGTGGTGCAGGACAGCTATTTCCAGTTACTTCAAACACATTCCAGAAGAATGGAGATGGATTTTCATTGGCATATGGTGCAGGGGCTGATTTAATTGATATGGAAGAAATACAATTCCATCCAACAGGAATGCTTTCTCCTAAATCTAGAAAAGGAATTCTTATAACTGAAGCTGTAAGAGGAGAAGGAGGAATTCTTCTTAACAAAAACAAAGACAGATTCATGGGAAATTATGATGATAGAATGGAATTAGCTACTCGTGATGTAGTAGCAAGAGCTATTTACAATGAAATAAGGGAAGGCAGAGGCACAAAAGATGGTGGAGTCTATCTTGATGTTACTCACCTTTCAAATAGCTTAATCGAAGAAAAACTTGAAACAATGCTTCTACAATTCTTAGATGTAGGAATTGATATTAGAAATGAACCAATGGAAGTAGCTCCAACAGCTCATCATTTCATGGGGGGAGTTAGGATCAATCAAGAGGGTGAAACATCAATAGCTAATCTATTTGCCGCTGGAGAAGTCACTGGTGGAGTCCATGGTGCTAATAGATTAGGAGGAAATGCTTTAGCAGATACACAAGTATTCGGAAAAAGAGCAGGAAAATCTGCATCAATAGCTATTAGTAATTTAAAGAATTCTGAATTTGAAATAAATAAAGAAGAGATTGAAAAAGAAGAAAATAGAATTAAATCTTTAATTAAAAAAGGTAATATTCCTCCATTTAAAATTAAACAGGATATTCAAAAATTGATGTGGGATAAGGTAGCTATTATTCGAAATGAAAAAGAATTACAAGTTGCTTTAAAAGAATTAACCTCTTTAAAAGAAAAATTAAAGGATATGGATATAAATAATGAAATTCATTTTAATAAAGGATTGCAGGAAGGATTAGAAGCTATTAACATGGTTGAAATAGCTATTCTTGTTGTAAAATCAGCTATTATTAGAAAAGAAAGTAGAGGGGCTCATTTTAGAGAAGATTATCCTGAAACAAAAGAGGAATGGAAAAAGAGTATTGTAATGAATAAAAAGGACATTTATTGTATTCCAAGATGAATCTTTATTTAATCTTTATTTTAGATAAAATCAATCCCTTTTGTCAATTAATTCTTTAATAGCTATTTTAGATTTTTCTAAAATTTCTTCTTCATTTAAATTTGTTAATTTTCTATTTTCCATTAAAATTTTTCCATTACAAATAGTAGTATTAACATTAGATCCATTAGCAGAATAAACTATATTAGAACTTGGAATATTGCTCATTGGGGTGAAATTTGGAGTATTTGTATCTATTAATATAATATCTGCTTTTTTGCCTACTTCAATAGATCCAATTTCTTTTTCTAATCCTAATGATTTTGCTCCATTTAATGTAGCCATTTTAAGAACTTTATCAGATGGAAGGGATTGTGGATTCATAGTATTTACTTTTTGAAGCAATGATGCAAATTTCATCTCTTCAAACATATCTAAATTATTATTTGATGCTGCTCCATCAGTTCCTATACTAACACAAACATTATTATTTAATAGCTTATCTACGGGAGCTATTCCAGAAGATAATTTCATATTACTACAAGGATTATGGGATATTTTAATATTATTTTCTTTTATAATAGCTATTTCTTCCTCTGATAGCCATACTCCATGCGCAGCTATTATATCATCTTTTAAAAATCCAATATCATTTAAATATTCAAATGGTCTGTTTCCAGTTGATTCAACTACATCTTCAACTTCTTTTTTTGTTTCATTCATGTGTATATGGATTCCAACATTATATTCATCTGCTTCTTTTCTAACTCTTTCTAATAGCTCTTTTGAAGCTGTAAATGGAGAATGAGGCCCAAACATAGTTGTTATTCTTCCATCAGCCGTGTTATTACAATTTTTGATTAAGGATATATTTTCTTTAAATTCGTTTTCTCTTTTTTCTTTATCTCCAAAATCAATCATTCCATAGGATAAAGAAGCTCTTATTCCACTTTCATCAACAGCTTTAGCTATATCTTCCATATAAAAATACATATCATTAAAAGTGGTGGTCCCTGACTTTATCATTTCAATAGCTGCAAGTAAAGCTCCAGTATAACAATATTCTCCATTTAAACCAGCTTCAGTAGGCCAAATATGCTCTTCTAACCATTGGTGAAGAGGCATATCATCGGCTAATCCCCTAAATAAATCCATGGAAGCATGAGTATGGGTGTTAATAAGCCCAGGCATTAATATTTTATTTTCTGCATCGATTACTTTATCAACATTATTATTAGCATTATTATAAATATTATTTGAAGAAATGTCATTTGATATTTCAATTATTTTATCATTTTCAATTAATACAGAACCTTTATAAGATTCAATAGCTTTATTTTTATCATTATCAATAGGATTTAAAATTAAAGCATTTTTTATTAAAATATATTCTGTTTCCATTTTTACACCAAAATCTATAAGAAAATTTATAAGAAATAAATTTATTATTAATTTATATAAATTTAATTTATAAATATAAATATTAATAATTAAATAATTTATATTAATAATATTAATAAATATTAAAAGTATTAAAGCTATTAACTATTAAAATTTATAATTTAAGATTTATAATAAGTTTTATTAATTTTATTAATCTTATTAATTATTATTAACATTATTAACATTATTAAAATTAATATTATTAAATTCATCAATATTATTGATACTATCCAACTATCCTTAGTAAATTTATTATTAAAATTTATTAAAATTATTTAACTTTTATACTATTACAACTATTTACAACTATTATAACTATTATAAGTCTTATAACTAATTATACTATTATTGTTAGAATTATTGTTAATATTATTATTATTAGTATTACTATTATTACTATTATTTTAGGGATATAATGAAACTTAAAATTGCAATACCATCAAAAGGCAGAATTAGTGATCCTGCAATAGCTATATTAGAAAAAGCAGGATTAGGACTTAAAGATTCAGGAAATCGAAAGCTATTTTCCAAGACCCATAACTCTAATATTGATGTTATGTTTTCTCGTGCAGCTGACATTCCAAATTATGTTGCTGATGGTGTTGTTGATATGGGAATAACAGGTCTGGATTTAATCAAAGAAAATAAAACAGAAGAAGATATAGAAATTCTTTTGGATTTAGAATTTGGTCAAACATCTTTAGTAATAGCTTCTCCAGAAGATTCAGCTATTAATTCAATAGATGATATAAAATCAGGAATAGTTGTAGCTACTGAATTTCCAAATCTCACAAATAGCTATTTAAATTCCCATGGAATTGAAGCAAAGATTGTTGAATTAACTGGATCAACAGAAATAGCTCCATTTATTGGTGTAGCAGATATAATCTCTGATTTAACAAGTACAGGTTCAACATTGAAAATGAATCATCTTAAAGTCATTGATAATATTCTTGATAGCTCTATACAATTAATAGCTAATAAAAATAGCTATAATAACTCTGTTCATGAAAATATTCAAAAGAAAAATTTGATTGATAATGTAAAAAATAGTATAAAAGGAGTTATTGATGCAGATAGCAAAAAATTGCTTATGATGAATGTATCAAGAAAAGATTTAGATAATGTTAAAGAACTAATGCCTGCAATGACCGGCCCTACTATCTCTGAAGTTTTATCAGCTAAAGAAGATACAGTAGCTATTCAAGCTGTTGTTGATGAAGAAGAAGTCTTCACTCTTGTTAATAACCTTAAAAATGCAGGAGCTCGAGATATTTTAGTTGTTCCTATTGAAAGAATTATTTAGTTGGTTTTTATGTCTTGTATGCCTGAGTTAAGATTTAAGAATTATAATTATAATTCTAATACTAATACTAATAATTGTTTAATAATTATTAAAATATAAATAAAGATATAAATAAAAATCTAAAATTAAGAGGTAAAAATGAAATTTTTAAGATTCATTGAAAATAATAAAATAAAAACAGGTTACTTTGATGGGGAAAAAGTAATTGAACTTACTGATTCTATGGAAGAAATCTTAAAAAATTGGGATAATTGGAAATATATGTCTAAACAAGTTAAAATGAGTTATTCTTTAGAAGATATCCAATTTGCACCACCAACAACTCCTTCAAAAATTGTTTGTGTAGGTTTAAACTATAAAGATCATGCAGAAGAGCTAAATATGGAGCTTCCATATGAACCAAAAATATTTTTAAAACCTCCAAATACAGTTATACCTGCTAATGCCACTATAGGATATCCTAAAATGTCTAATGAAGTTGATTATGAGGCAGAATTAGCTATTGTTATTTCAAAGTCAGGAAAAAATATTGAAATGGAAGAAGCTCATGAATATATTGGTGGTTATACAATTTTAAATGATGTAACAGCTCGTGATCTTCAAAGAAAAGATGAACAATGGACAAGAGCTAAGAGTTTTGACACATTTTGTCCTATTGGTCCATTTATAGAAACTGAAATGGATCCAATGAATCAAGCTATTTCTCTTAAACTTAATGGAGAAATAAAACAAGAATCAAACACAAGTAATATGATTTTTTCACCAAAAGAGCTTGTAGAATTTATTTCTCATATCATGACTTTAAATCCAGGGGATATAATAGCTACTGGAACTCCTGCAGGAGTAGGAGAAATGAATATTGGGGATGAAGTAGAAATAGCTATTGAAGATATTGGGTATTTGAAAAATAAATTATTATAATATCCTATAAATACCAATCTTCCTATAAATACCAAGCTTTGATAAAGATTTTACTATTTTCAAGGATATTAAAAGAATACATTAATTTTATTCCATGAAAATAGCTGGTTTATAAGGCATAGCATTTCTAGCTTTATTCTCAGGGTCATAGCTATTATCGCTATGAATAATTATTTCAGAACCAGATTCTTCAGATATAAAGTCTTTTGCATTTTCTAAAATAGCTATTTCATCGATTTTTCCTACATACTTAGTTTTTGTCATTTCTCTAGCTATTTTCTTTGCAAAATCAGATAGCTCTTTTTTATCAGAATTTAGATTTTCTTTTATGGATTTTCCCATGATTTGACCAATATCTGGTTTTCCCACATCTTCAGCTATTTTATAAACATCCCATTTCCAATCTGGAGCTAAATAAACATGAATCTTTTCTGGATCTTTTCCAACAATCTTTTTAATTTCAGAAATATCTTTAACTAAATTTTGAATAATTTCTTCTGATTTTTCTATTTCTGGTTTAATATCTTCTTCATTGTATTCTGGCCATTGAGCTTCAACAACAAATCCAGATCCTCCATGAGTTTCCCAAATCTCTTCACAAGTATGAGGAGTAAATGGGGCTAAAATTCTAATCCAAGTATGAAGAACTTTTGATAATATATAAATAATAACTGGGTCTTTTTCATTAAGCAAATGTTTATTTCTATACATATAATGATCTACATCTTTTTTAAGTAAATATAATGAATCTTGTAATGCTTTTCTTGTTTGGAATCCTTCAAGAGCTATTGTTGCATCTTTTATCCTAAGATTCAATTGATTTATCATCCAAAGATCTATTTCACGAGTAATAGCTTTTTCTGGAGCTTTAATTTCATTTAAATTTATTGAAGATCCTTTTATTTCTTTTATTTTTTCTGCAAATTCAAAGAACCAATCAAGACGTCTTTTTGTCCCAACTACTTCTTTTTCTCTCCAATCAAAGTCTTGCCATGGTTCAGCAGAAGACATTAAGAATAATCTTACAACATCTGCACCATAATCTTCAATAGCTTGTGAAAGAAGGATTACATTTCCTTTAGAAGATGACATTTTGTTTCCTTCAAGTAATCCCATTCCAAATACTACCATTCCTTTTGGCCAGTTATTTTTTGGGAAAATAGCTGAATGATGGAATAAATGGAAACTTAAATGATTCCCAATTAAGTCTTTTGCAGATAATCTCCAATCTAATGGATACCAATAGCTAAACTCATTTTGTATATCTTTAATTAGCTTTGAATCAAAGTTTATTTCATTGGAATCAGTTTCTTTGTTTAAAAAGACTTTTTCAAAGAAAGCATCATTCAATTCTTCTGGATTCATATCTTTTAAGTATTTAGCTATTGTATAATAAGACATATAAATTGTAGAATCTGTAAGTGGCTCGATTAACCATTGCTTATCCCAAGGAAGCTTTGTTCCAAGGCCAATTCTTCTTGAACATGCCCAATCTTCTAACCATCCAATATAATATTCAAAATTAGATCTAACTTCGGGAGGAATAACAGTTTCTTGAGTAAGACATTCTCTTGTTTTTTCTTTCCAATTTTCATTTGAATAAGTAAGGAACCATTGATCATCCATGATTTTAACAACACAATTATTACCACATCTGCAAATTACAGGATGCTGGGAAAAATCAAACATTAAACTTGCTTTTCCATCATTAACCATAGATTCTATTATTTCGTCTCTTGCAATAGCTACTCTCTTACCGGCATAATCTGGAATATGAGAACTAATTATTCCTTTAGAATGTTCTACTTTATATAATTCATTTGTAGCTTCTTCTAATTTAGGATCTTCTTGACTCTTTACTCCTAATCTTTCTATTACATCTTTTGCTGGAATTTCACTATATTTTTTAAGAGTTACAACATTTAATGGAGTAATTTTTTGAACAATAGCTTCAAGATCATATTTTTTAATAAGTTCTTGGTTATTTTTAAGGTCTTGAAGAGCTATATAATCAGCAGGAGCATGTCCAGGAACAGAAAATACAGAACCACTACCATATTCAGGATCAACAAAAATAGCTGGAAGAACTGGATGTAATTCTTTTGTTGTAGGATTTTCTACTGATTTCCCAATTAAACTATTTGGGTCAATATCTCCAATTATTTCTAAATCTTTTATTTGATTTGATAAATTATTAAAAGCTTTTTTAGATATTATCCATGATTCATTATCTTTTTCATTATCTTTTCTACTATCTTTTTTATTATCTTTTTTAGTGCTATTTTTTACTTCAATATATTCGACATCAGGATTTAACCAAAGATTTGTAGCTCCATAAATAGTTTCTGGTCTAAAAGTAGCAGGAACGAGATATTTTCCTTTGTTTTCTCCTTCATTGATTTTAAATTTAAGGAGAGTCAGTTCATTTATTGTAGCTCCTTCTCCTTCAAGTAAATCATGATCTCCAACAGGATTATTACATTCAGGACAATATTTTACTGCGTGTTCTCCTTTTTTAACATAACCAAATGATTTAAGTTTTTTTATTTGCCATTCTATGAATTTTTTATAAGTAGGATCAGTAGTTCTAAATTCTCTTCTCCAATCAATCGAATATCCCATATTCTCCATAACTTGATGATATTCATTACTAAAATATTTTACAATGTATTCAGGGTCTTCAAGCTTAGGGAGTTCTGATTTTGGGACTTTGTGAATATTTTCATATAAATCTAAGGTCCAAGGATCTTTTTCAGCTATTCTTTTAGCTATTCCAATTACAGGAGCTCCGGTTACATGCCAACCCATCGGAAACAAGACATTATATCCTTGCATTCTTTTAAATCTTCCATAGACATCAGGTACTGTATAAGTTCTTCCATGTCCAATATGCATAGCTCCACTAGGGTACGGATAAGCCACTGTTAAAAATAGCTTTTCTCGATTATCTGGATCAGATTGAAATAGCTTTGCTTCTGCCCATTTTTTCTGCCATTTCTTTTCCATTTCTTTTGTCACTAAATCACCTTGAAATACATTGATAATACATTGATTGAAATACATCCGATTGAAATATATGTTGATTGAAATATATTGGATGATAATATTGAATATAGGATTAAATATAAGATTATATTAATTTATTTAACTTTATTTAATTATTACATTTATTTAAGAATTTTTAATAATTATATTTAATAATTTGATTATTTTCATTATTTTTATTATTAATATCATTATTTATTAAAAATTTTACTAATTCTACTATTTACTAATTCTATTAAAATATTATCATGATTATTATATATTATATTACTATAATTATTAATAATATTGATATTATTGATGATATTATTAGTGATAGTACTAGTAGATACTATTAATGAGACTATTAGTGATTACTAGTAGATAATATTGTGATATTACTAGTGAGATTATTAGTGAGATTATTATTAATGTTATTAATATTATTAATTTACATAGTATTATTAATTATATTGAATTATTTATTGAACTTCTTCTTTTATCCATTCTAAATAGCTATCAGAACCAGCTATTATAGGTAACGCAACAATACATGGATTTTCATAACTATGAAGTTCTTTTGTTCGAGCTATTATTTTAGAAACATTTTTTTCTAATGTTTTAAGAAGAAGAATAGCTTCATTATCATTTTCAATTTCACCATTCCACCAATAGATTGATCCCATATCTTTTATAATGTTTGAACAAGCAGCTAATCGTTCTTTAACAATAGCTGATCCTATTTTAATAGCTTCTTCCTTATTACTTGTAGTAATATAAACCAATGCCATCATTTTATCACTAAATGCTCTATTTTTTAAATATTTTTAAATAATAATTTTTCAGTGTTTGGATTAGGTGGAATTTCTGTTTTATGTTGATTAATAGCTATTTTCTTTCTTATTGAATTTATTTCTGTTATTTCTAATGGAATAGCTAATTCTTCTAATAATTTTCTCATTTCTCTGTTATCTTTCTTCTCATCTACAATCATTTGAAGAAGTAAATCTAAAACTTCATAACTAAATCCAATTTCCTCTTCATCACTTTGATCTTCCCATAATCCTGCTCTTGGTGGTTTAGCTATTATTTCTTCTGGAATTCCCCAATCCTTTGCTAATTCTTGGAGCTGACTTTTATAGATATGTCCAATTGGTTCAATATCACATGCTCCATCTCCATATTTAGTAAAATATCCAATTAATAGCTCACTTTTGTTTCCAGTTCCAGCTACTAAGCTATTATTCATGTTTGCAAAATAATAGAGAATTGACATTCTTATTCTTGCTTTAAGGTTTCCTTCAGCTATTTTTTCTTCAGCTATTTTGGATTTATTCTCGTTTAAATGATTTGTTTCTTTTTTAATAATATCTAAACTATCTAAAATATTTAAAAAATCTTTTGAAATGGAATCAATAGCTATTTCTTTATATTCTATTTTTAATAGCGTAGCTATTTCTTTTGCATGTTTTGTATCTTCTTTTGGAGTTGTTTCACTGTATAAATGATATCCTTTTATATTTTCACTACCAATAGCTTCTTTTAAAAGATATGCAACTACTGATGAGTCTAATCCTCCGCTCAATCCGATTACAAAGCTATTTGTATTGGATTTTTTAGCTATTTCTCTTATAAAACGGATAATTCCTTTTTTTGTTTTATGAGCTTCTAATTTTTCTATTAACATGAAATCACAAATTTTTTATAACATTAATAATA
>JAISIQ010000131.1 GCA_031261945.1 Methanobrevibacter sp. | reverse complement strand
TATTATTAGAAATAAAAGTAGAACTGTTAGGATCAGTTATATCTAAATTATTTCCATTATAATCATTTTCAGAAATAAAAAGAATAACTCCAGATAAAGCTATTCCTACTAAAAATATTAATAATACAATCTTTTTTAAATTACTTCTTTCCATGGTCTAAATTTTTATATTAATCTGTTAATCGAGTATATCTTAATAAGTTATATATAATTCATAATAGTAGCTATTAATATTTATTTAAATCTTCTTCAATTACCATTGTTCTAGATAATCTTCCTAATATTCTTTCATTAGATTGACCATATAATTTTCCTATAATTAAATCGAATATTATAGGCACCCAATAAATTTTAGAAAGATTTCTAATAATAGCTTGTTTATATGAAATAGAGTTATTTGAGTAATTGCTAGAATAAGAATTTTTATTATTTATAGTAGAAACAACTTCTAAAAACATTAAATGCTTACCCACAGTAGTTTTCTTATTTTTCTCCAATATAACAAAATATAAAATTCCTACAACTGGAGCAAGGAATATAAAATAGTCATAAACAATAAACATAGAATAAGGAACTATTATAATAGCTAAAATTTGAGCTATAATCCACATTACTGCAGAAACTACAAAATAATCAGCTATATATGCCACTATTCTTTTTTTAAATATTTTTTCCATAATAACACCAAATTAATAAATTGTAAATTATAAATTAATAAATTATAAAATGAAAATTATAATAAACTATAATAAATTAACAAACTCTTGGAACTGGATCAGCTATTGGAGCTTCTAAGATTCGTTGCCCTCCTACAGGAGTCTCAATCAAAACATGATTATCATTAGTTACTTCTCCAATAATAGCTGCTTCTTTACCATATTTATCCTGTTTTATTGCATTTAAAGTTTCATCAGCTAAATCTGGTTTAACCCCCATTAGAACTTTACCCTCATTTGCTACTTCATAGGGATCAATTCCAAGCATGTCAGAAACTGCTTTTACTTCTTTTTTAACAGGAATTGCATTATCCTGAAGCAAAATACCAACATTTGCTTTGTTTGCCATTTCATTAATAGCATTTGCAAGTCCTCCCCTTGTAGGATCTTTCATAGCAGTTACTCCCCCAACTTCAAGAGCTTTCTCTACAATTCCCCAAACAGGAGCAACATCAGATTTTAAATCAGTATCAAATCCAAAACCTTCTCTAAAAGACATTAAAGACATTCCATGATCCCCAATACTTCCACTTATAATTATTTTATCTCCTACTTCAAGGCCAGAATCCTTTATTGCTTTACCTTTCTCAACAATCCCAATACCAGTAGTTACAACAACAATTTCATCAATTTTATCTTGTTCCATTACTTTTGTATCTCCAGCTATTACTGCTACATCTGCTTCTTGGCATGTTTCATCCATAGATTTCATTATTTTATCAAGATTATCTATATTAAATCCCTCTTTTATAATCATTGCATTTGTAATAGCTAAAGGTTTAGCTCCCATAACAGCTACATCATTGATAGTTCCTGCTGCAGAAATTCTTCCAATATCTCCACCAGGGAAAAACAAAGGATTAATAGTATGACCATCAGTAGTTATTACAATCTCATAATCTCCGATAGGTATAGTTGCACCATCATCTAAAGCATCTAACCCTATTCCACCATTGACAGACTTTTTTGATAGATTATTAATTATAGTTTCATTAATAAGTGTGCTCATGACTTCCCCACCAGCACCATGTGACATACCAATCTTCATTTATTCACCTTAATATATAATTTACAATTAATTACAATTATTAATTTAAGAGATATTAAATTATTAAAACTATTAAAAATATTAAAATTATTAAAAGTATCAAAAGTATTAGAAATATTAGAAATATTAAAAATACTAAAATTTTATAAAATTGATTAATAATATAGAATACTTATTTTACTTAGTTTAGAATTACTTATCTACTAAATTATATTTAATCATAACTAATTATGAGTTAATCATAAATATTATTTATATATTTATTTATTATCATTATTAAATGTATCATAATAATCAGGATAATATTTATCATATTTAATATAAGTTAGCTATTAGTATAATATTAGCAATAATATCAATATAAATAAAAATAAAGAACAATAACTAAAAATAATAGAAAAATAGCTTAATAACTAATTAATCAACTAATATAATTAAATAATATAATTAAAATAATAATATAAATAAAAAAATATAATTAAAAAGATATAATTAAAAATATAAGAATATTAAATAAATATTAAAATAAGATAGAATTAGCTATTTTTAAAATATAGCTATTCTTTAATTAAAACACCGTTGATGACGCCATCTTGTCCAGGTCTGGAAGTTACTCTTGCTTTTCCTGAACTGGTTTCTACAATAGCTCCTTTAGTGATGATGTTTCTTCTTACATAATTGGGGTTTGCCGCATTTTCAAGCACAGTAATGATATCTACTTTTTCTGCTTTGTTAGAATCAGGATTAACTAAATTAATCTTGTTTTCTCCAGCTAAACGTAATTTTTCATTTCCTCCACGAGTTCTGATTTTTCTAAGTCTCTTTTCATCTAACCTAGTATCTGCAGGTTCTCTTCCAAGTTCAGCTTTCCTTTTACCTCTATTTGCGATGTATCTTCCACCAGTTAATTTTCTTGTGGATTTTCCTTGTGATATTGCCATTATTTCACCTTATAATCTTTATAATTTTAAATCAATAATCTTAGATAGATTATTTTATTATTTTTATTTTTTATTATTTTTATTATATTAATTTTTATTACTATTAATAAATATTACTATTATAAATTTATTATATTAATAAAAAAGAGTTCTATAAAATATGAATATTTATAATCTTAAATTTTATGAATCTTAAATCTTATAAAATAAGTTTTATATCCTTATTAAATATGATAACAAAATATTAGATTTTATAATATATAAAGTTATAGTTTATTTTATATAGTATTTTATATAGTATCTCTGTCAAAAACTTTTCTGCTAAATTTAAATTTCATTGTAGATTAAAACATATGATAAAATACTCAAAACCATATCAGAATAAGAACCCTGAAATGGTTATGAGTCTAAATTTTTATAATTTTTTACCATAGTGCCATATTAAAACTATATAAATAATACATTGCCCAAACATTAAACCTAAACTCAAATATAATGGTATTAAATAATCTAAATATATAAAAATTACATTCATTAAAGCTAAAACTATGGTTGAAATGACCAATGTTAAATAAGCAGCTTGGCCTCTTATAATTGATTTTCTTTTATCAAGTTCTGTAGTTTCATTAGATTCAACTAAAGCAGGGTTTCTTTTAATCATGTACCATCTAACTAATCCAAATACAAAGAGAAATGCTCCAACATAATTTAACACTCTAATCCAAAAACCATCTTCAGTAAATGTATAATTTAACAATAAAAATATATTACTAACAATTAAAATCAATATTCCTAAGATTATAACTATTTTTGAATGTCTTATTTTTTTTACATATTCTTCACTCATTTTTTACTCCACCTATGATAAAAACAAACTTTTAAAAACGGGAACTTTGTTCCCTAAGTTCACTTCGTGAACAAAAGTTTGATCAAAAAGTTCTATCAAAATTAAAACCAAATCAGATAGAAATTTTTACTTAATACAAAAATTAATAATATAAAATTTATCAATACATTTAAAATATACAACTTAAATTAAGAACAAAATATTGAAATTAAATATTAAAATGACCAATTTCAATAGCTTCTTCATCTAAACCTTGATTTTCATTATCAAACTTCATCATTAATAGCTGAGTTAGATTTTCAACTGCTGATTCTGTATTTTCATTTAATTTTCCATCTTCTAATTCTTTTTTAGTTCCAAGAGAAACTCTTTGAAATTGAATTCCTATTAATACATCAACTAATTCACTAGACAATAATCCACTTAAAACTAATTCATTAATGGCTTCAATTTGTCCATCAGAAAGACCTTTAGATTCTGACTCATTTCCTACTTTTAATAATTTTTCTATAATTTCTGGTTCTTCACTCATCTAAGCACACTCATAAATTCTTAATCAGGATTATTCTTATTTTATTATTAAATTTAGTTATATACATATTAAAAATATAAAAATATAATATAATATTATAGAGTAATAGTTATAATATAGTATCTAAATCTCCAATATTACCAATAACAGTAATATCAAGATTTTCATCTTTTATTTTTTGTTTTTCTTGTTCAGATATATTTGAATTTACTAAAATAGCTGACATCCCAGTATTTACAGCACCTAAAGTATCTACTTCAAATTTATTGCCTACCATAATACTCCTTTCAGCTTTACATCCCATTTTATCAAGAGCTTCTTCAAATATTCTCTTATTTGGCTTTTCAAAGCCCACTTCTTCGGAAGTTATAATTTCATCAAAAAAATAATGTAAATTTAATCTAACTAACTTTTCCCATTGCTTAATAGTTAATCCATTAGAAATAACAGCTAAACGATATCCTTTACTTTTAAGATATATTAATATTTCCGTTGTTCTTGGAAATGGCCTAAGGAGAGAAAACTTAACATTATGATATGTGACCATTCCTAAAGCTATTAAAAGAGGATTTTCTTCCCCACAAACAGTTTTTGTCAAAACATTGAAATGTTTATGATAATTAGATCCTTTTTGAGATACTATTTCTTTTAATAATTTATAAGCCCCCTCATTATCCAAAGGCAGACCATTTTCAACCATTAAATCAATGGCTGCTTTTCTAGCTAACTCTGCAAAGCTTGAAGTATCTAATAAAGTATCATCTACATCGAAAAAAACTGCTTTATCCATTTTTACACCAAATAATTAACCAACATGATTAATTGTATCTTAAATTATATTTACAATTAACCCATTTACAACATATTTATAATTTATATTTCAATATTATTAATTTTATTTATCCTAATATTTATAATTATTTTTATTAATTATGATTATTATTAATATAATATCAATAATGATACTAATAATATTAATAATATTAACAATGAATAAAATAATAATTAGTAATAATAGTAATAATGCTAGTAATAATAATGGTAATAGTAATAATAATAATAATATATTTAATAATAATATTAAAAATTAAAAATAATCAAAAGAAATCATCTAAACTTTGTTGTCTTTCGTTTTGAGATAATTCATTTAATTTATCTTTATCATAACCTAAAGGTTTCATTATTCTTGAAACAGCTGGAAGAAGTTGATGATTAATATAATAATCTTGATCATAGACTTGTCCTTCAGCATCTTCATAAGGTACAGCTCTTTGACTTATAGACCCTTTTCCTTTTATAATAATATATTCAATTATGGTCCCTCTAGCTATTTTTAATCCTTTTTTCTCTAATTTTTGAGCAGCTACAACATGAGGACCAATTTGTTTATAATCTGATAATTTTTTTGTAATTTGAGTATGAATTCTTAGTTCTTTTATTGGAATTTCACCAGTACGAATCCTTTTGATAGATTTAATAATGATTTCTACAGCTTTTTCAACATCCCCCTCTTTTAATATAGCCATTAAAATATCTTGCTGAGTGTCTTTAGCTATTGGAGCCCAATCTCTTCTTACAAGTTCAAGACCTTTAGCTATTATAGTTCCATCTTCAATAACAGCATATCTTTTTTTAGTTACAAAGAATCCTCTCCTATAAAATCCTTCATACTCTAACTCCATACTTTCAGGAAGGTTAGTATTAATATCATCTAAAAAGAGATCAACATGAGTTTTTATTACTTTCTCAATTTCTTCTTGTTTTATAGCTGTATTTTCCATTAAATTACCCACATAACTATTAATTTACATAACTATTAATTAATAGCTATTATCCACCATAGTCATAATCCATACACCAATCCATAGAATAACCCATAGAACAATCCATAGAATAATTTTTCTTTTTATTTAATTTAAAGACTTTTCCACATTTTTTGCAACGAATTTCGATGAGAGAAGACTTATTATCTACAATATCCAAAAAACAAGAGTATTACCAAGCTATCTTCCTTTTAAAGCTGTTTCAAATGCTTTATCTTCATCACATTCTTGATTATGTATAATACTATTATTATTTTTATCAATTATATAATTTGTTATTAGAGTTAGCTGTTATTAGAGTTATTATATTAAACAATATTAATTATATTAATTATGTTATATGCTATTGATTTCAACAAAAAAGCAATAGATATGTATAAAAACATTGAATTTAAAATTATTGGCAAAAGAAGAGAAGCATATTCTATAAATAATGAAATATATAACAATTATACATAGATATATTAAAAAAAGAATTTAATAAAAAAATTTTAAATATAATAAAAACCATAAAAACCATAACATAAAAAATCATATATAAATTAAACTTTATTAAAATCAATTAATAAGCAAATAATAAAGCAACTATTAATTAAATACTAATTATTTTAAGGAAAAGATTTGATGTGGAAGAATTTATTTAGAAAAAAGTCAATAACTCAAATATCCTCAGAAATAGAAAATAATAATGAATTATCACGAGAATTACCTCTCATTAGTGTTATTATTCTTGGTATTGGGGTGATAATTGGAAGTGGAATATTTGTAATAACTGAACTGTGGCTGCTAATCATGCAGGTCCTGCAATAACAATTTCATTTATAATTTCAGCTATTAGTTGTGTTTTAGCAGGTTTAAGTTATGCAGAATTCACATCGATAACACCAATATCTGGAAGTGCTTACTCATATTCTTATATGACCATTGGTGAAATATTTGCTTGGATAATAGGTTGGGATTTGATTTTAGAATATCTATTCTGCTTATCTACTGTTGCTGTTGGTTGGTCTGGATATTTTAATCAAATTTTACAAAACATTGGTATTCATCTACCAGCATATTTAATGAATTCCCCTTTAATGTTTAGTCAAGCTGGAGGCTTAGAACTTAGTGGAAGTTTAATTAATTTACCTGCAATGTTTATAATTGCTGTTATTGGAATTATAGTTGCAAAAGGACTTAAAGAATCTAATTTATTTAATACTATTATTGTCATAACTAAATTATTAATTATTTTCTTATTTATTGGGTTTGGAATATCCTACATAAATCCAGGAAATTGGATTCCATACATACCACCAAACACTGGTGTTTTTGGACAATTTGGTCTTTCTGGAATTTTAACTGGTGCAGGATTAGTATTCTTCTCATATATTGGATTTGATGCTCTTTCAACATTTGCACAAGAAACTAAAAACCCTAAAAAGAATATTCCAATAGCTATTATAGCATCTCTTGCTATTTGCACAATTTTATATGTTATTGTTTCTGCAATTCTTACTGGAATGGTTCCATACACCCAATTAGATGTTACTGCTCCAATTTCAATAGCAATTGAAACAATGGGTGCGAATTTTACTTGGTTAAATATAATAGTTGATATTGGAGCTATTTTTGGTATAACCTCCGTAATTTTAGTATTTTGTATGGGTTTAACCAGAATTTTATACTCAATATCTAAAGATGGACTTCTTCCAAAATTTTTATCTAAAGTAGGTAAAAAGAATAAAACTCCATACAATGCAACAATTATTTTAGCAATATTTGGAATGATACTTGCAGGAATACTACCATTATCATTTTTAAATGAACTTACATCCATTGGAACATTACTTGCATTTACTCTTGTTTCAGCAGCAGTCATAATCCTTAGAAAAACTAAACCAAACTTAAAAAGAGGTTTTAAAGTTCCATTAATGCCATTAGTTCCAATTTTAGGAATAGCTATTTGTTTAGCTCAAATGATAGCACTTCCTGTCCCTACTTGGGAAAGATTAATCATTTGGATGATTCTTGGTCT
>JAISIQ010000073.1 GCA_031261945.1 Methanobrevibacter sp. | reverse complement strand
CTTATATTTAAGTTATTTAATACAGCTATTGATTCCAAAAAAATAGGTATTTGATCAACTCCTTATTTTTAGTAATTTTATTATTATTTTTAGGATTAATTCTTTTTATCTTTAATATCTTTATCTTTAATATGTTTAATATTTTTATTAACTTTATTAATTTTGTTATATTTTATATTCTATTATTTTTATTAAAGTTATTAAATTTAAAAATATAATTGAAAATATAATTAAAAATAGAATTAAAAGTAGAATTACGATTAATATTACACTTAATATTACTATTACTACCAATATAACTATTACTAATATTATCAATAGTATTAGGAGTATTAGAATTAGAATTAGAATTAATATTAATATTAATATTAGTATTAGTATTAGTATTTAGATTATAAGTAGCATTACTCTTAATATTACTAATATTATTATTAATGATATTGTTATTAGAATTAAAATTAAAATTAATATTAGAATTAATATTAGAGTTATTATTAGCATTACTACTAATATAACTATTATTATAAGTATTAATATAAGCATTAGTATAACTATTAGAATTAATAATGATACTAATCTTACTAAAATTAAAATAAATAGAACTATCACTAATCATAATAGTGACAATAATTATAATACTTAATATTAAAAAAGTATTACTATTAATTAATAAAAAAGTGAGGATTTTACTCCTCACGATTTTATAGGTTTATTTAACCCACAGATTGATTTAAAAGGGTGTTTTTAAACTTGTAGTTTAATATATCTGTGTTTATTTTTCATCGGGAAACATAGATTTAATGGGATTAGAGGTATTGAACCATGTCTCCTTCATCTGAACCCGGTTTAACCTTAGCCATAGCTTTGTTAAAGTATTTCATTGTAACTTCTTCAGCTTCTATATTATCCCTTAAAGTTAACATAGCTGCTTCACGACATACTGCTTCAATATCTGCTCCAACATAACCATCGGTTTCTTTAGCTAATTTTTTAAGATTTACATCTTTTGCAAGAGGCATATCTTTTGTATGAACTTCGAAAATAGCTATTCTACCTTCTTCATTTGGATTATCGACTTTAATATGTCTATCAAATCTTCCAGGTCTCATAAGTCCAGGATCGATAATATCTGGTCTGTTAGTTGCAGCTATTATAGCTACATCTTGTAATTCTTCCATACCATCCATTTCAGTTAATAGCTGATTTACAACTCTTTGAGTTACACCAGAATCTCCACTACTATCACCTCGAGTACTAGCTATTGAATCAATTTCATCAAAGAAGATAACTGTTGGTGCAGTTTGTCTAGCTTTTCTAAATACTTCTCTTACACCTTTTTCAGATTCTCCTACCCATTTGGATAATAGCTCTGGACCTTTAACTGCAATGAAGTTTGCTTCACTTTCACTTGCTACTGCTTTTGCAAGTAAAGTTTTTCCAGTACCTGGAGATCCGAATAACAATGTTCCCTTAGGTGGTTTAACTCCAAATTTCTCAAAGTTCTCTGGATATTTAATTGGCCATTCAACAGCTTCTTGTAACTCTTGTTTTGCATTATCTAAGCCTCCAATATCTTTCCAACCAATATCTGGAACTTGTACAAGAACTTCTCTGAGTGCAGATGGTTGAATTTCCTTCATTGCCTCTTTAAAGTCATCTTTTGTAACAATGAGCTTTTGTAAGGTTTCTTTTGGGATTTCTTCATCAGTTTTTATATCGGGTAAAACTCTTCTAACAACCCTCATAGCTGCTTCTTTACATAAAGCTTCAAGATCCGCTCCTACAAATCCATGAGTAATATCAGATAATTCAGTAAGTTCTACATCTTCTGCAAGTGGCATTCCTCTTGTATGAATTTCCATTACTTCTTTTCTTTCTTCTTTATCTGGAACTCCAATTTCAATTTCACGGTCAAATCTTCCAGGACGTCTAAGTGCAGGATCAAGAGAATCTGGCCTATTTGTTGCCCCAATAACAACTACTTGCCCTCTAGATTTCAATCCATCCATAAGAGTCAATAGCTGAGCTACAGTTCTTCTTTCAACTTCTCCTTGAGTTTCTTCTCTTTTTGGAGCTATTGCATCTAATTCATCTATAAAAATAATAGATGGTGCATTTTCTTCAGCTTCTTCAAAGAATTCACGAAGATTCTCTTCTGAACCTCCAACATATTTACTCATGATTTCTGGACCTTGAATAGATATAAAGTGAGCATCACTTTCACTTGCTACTGCTTTTGCAAGTAAAGTTTTTCCAGTACCTGGTGGTCCATGCATTAATACTCCTTTTGGAGCAGAAATTCCTAATCTATCAAATAATTCAGGTCTTTTAAGAGGAATTTCAATCATTTCTCTTACTTTCTTAACTTCTTCTTTAAGACCACCAATATCTTCATAGCTAACATCTACAAGGTTGTTAGTTCCTTCAAGTTTAGATATATCTACTGGTTCATTTTGAACTTCTACTATTGTATTTTGTCCAACTCTAACAATTCCTGCAGGACCTGTAGAAACAACAGCTAATTTAATCTCACCAAGAGGAGAAACATCCATCATTTCTCTAAACATATCATCAAAAAGTCCTCCTTGGGGCATTCCTTGTCTTATTTGAGGTTGTCTTATTCCAGTAGATACTATATCTCCTTTAACCATGACTTTATTCATGAAAGCTCCTCGAAGATCTCCTTGGATACGAATATTTTGTTGCATAGGTGCTAAAACAATTTTTTTAGCTTCTTTTGCTTCAGCTTTTTTAATAGTTATTTCTTCGCCAATTGAAGTTCCTGAATTTTTACGAATTGTCCCATCAATTCTTATAACTTTAAGACCCACATCACTTTGTGAAGATACAACTGTTGCAGCTGTAAGTTTATTTCCTTGAATTTCAATTAAATCCCCATCAAGAAGATCTAATTTTTCCATGCATGCAGGATCAACTCTAGCTATTCCTCTTCCTACGTCGCCTTGTGAAATAGCTTCTGCGACTTTTAATTTAATTTCTTTTTTTTCATTTTCCATTTTAAAAACTCCCTTTCAATAATTTTCAATAATTTTCAATGATTTTGATTGATAATATATTGATAATTTGAATAATAAATTTGAATAACAATTTAATTAAATAATTGATAACATTAAATACAAAATTATGTGTTTTTGTTTTATAATATCATATTTATGCTGTTAAATTAATAAAATAATAATTTAAAAAAATATAACTTAGTTTAGTGAAAAAATAAATAATTTAAGATAATTATGGATTAATCCTAAATCAATATAAAAAGAATTAATATATTTTCCACTAAAAATCTTTTAGTAAGTTTTTGTTACTATAATATAAGTTGTTGTTAATGGTATATAAATGTTTCGGTTTTTAAGGTTTT
>JAISIQ010000040.1 GCA_031261945.1 Methanobrevibacter sp. | reverse complement strand
GTAATAATTTAAATAAAAGTATTTAAAAATACTGTTTTTATTTATATATTTATTACATATAAAATTTATTTATAAAAAGTTAATTAAAAAAATTAAATTTAATAATCTAATAATAAATACTGAGAATAACAGAAAAAAATAGTAAAAAAATAAAAAAAACTATTAACACTAAAAATAAAAAGAATTAAGTAGGATTTGGGTTATAAACCTTGTTTAATTCTCTAAGATATAATTTAGTTGAAATATAACTAACTAAATAACCAATTAAACCACCAAAAGAAAGACCCCACCAAATTCCAATTGTTCCCATATTCCATACAAATGTAAATAAATACATAAAAATAATTTCAAAGAATAATCCTCTTTGTATAGTTAAAATTAAAGAGATAAAACCTTTTCCAAGACCTTGGAATGTGGATGATGAAATTATTCCTAATGGAAGAGCTATACAAAATATAACAAGTATTCTTAAAAATTCACTAATAGCTGGAATCAATGAAAGATCACTATAGCTAAAAATCATTGCAATTTGAGGAGCAAATATAAATATTAAAATTCCAGTAGCTATTGAAATACCTAAACCTAATTTTATAGAATAATTATATGCATTTATTAATTTTTTTATTTTTTTAGCACCAAATGCCGCACCAACAACAGTTAAAGTAGCAGTAGCTATTCCCATGTGAGGTATCATTGCAAAATTAACAATTCTCCAACCAGCAGTATAAACTGCAATTCCTAAAGGCCCTGCACTTAAAGATAGCATGAAATTGATTACTAAAGAAACAATTGAAAATATTATGGTTTCTGATGTTGCAGGAATAGCTATAAAAACAATTTCTTTAATAAGCTTTAAATCAAAATTAAAATCTTTTCTTGATATGTTTATATAAGTATCCTTTTTTATAACTAACCAATAAAAAATTATAGCTGAAGATATAAATGAAGATAATAATGTTGCATAAGCTGCTCCAGCTATTCCTAAGTTAAAAACATATATGAAAATTGGATCTATGATTATATTTAAAACAGCTGTTATAATCATAACATTCATAGCTCTTTTAACATCCCCTTCAGATCTAAGGATACTTGCCCCTACTGCTGAAAATATTAAAACAAATAATCCCATTAAGATTATAGAAGCATATTCAGCTGTTAAATAAGCTACTGATCCCGCCCCCATTAAAAGAAGAAGATCATTTAAAAAGAATAATAGGACTACTGGAGCTATTATGGAAATAGCTATTGTTAGTAAAATACCATGAATAGCTGCATTATCAGCTACTTTTTTATTTTTTGCACCAATGGACCTAGCTATTAATGAATTAGTACCTGAACCAATTCCATTTCCCAGCCCAATGATTATTAAATATATTGGCATGAAAAATCCAAGAGCAGCTAAACTCTCAGTTCCAAGCCCAGCTACCCAAATAGTATCAGCCAAATTATATGCAAATGTTACAAGCATAGATACCATTATAGGCCAAGATAACTTCTGTATTGCCTTTTTAGGATCTCCGACTATTGTGGAGATATTATCGTTATTTTTATTATTTTCACTTTCTTTTATTGCTTCACTCATTTTTTCATCTTTTAATGATTATTAAAATTATTATTCTACTATTACACTACTATTAACTACTAAACTACATTCTACTAACTACTAACTCTACTAATTCTATTAATTCTATTAATATTATTAGTATTATTAATATCAATACCAATACTAATACTAATACCAATATTAATATTAATACCACTATTAATAATATTAATATTACTATTTTCATTATAAGTATTACTATTATTATAATTAATACAATGAAAATAAATAAAAAAACAAACTACAAAAATAATATACTAACAGGAATAGCTATTAAACAATGAATAGCCATTAAATAAGCAATAGCTATTAAATCAGCTATTTAATCTATTAAATAAAGATATAATAAAAATATAAATATAATAAAAATGAAAAAAATAAAAGAATATTATTCTTTATTTTTCATTTCAGTATATCCACATTTCCCACAAGCATATCTATCACCGTGATCAGCCATAAATACACCTCCAGAACAACGAGGACAAAATGGATTTTTTCTTTTTACTTTTTCACCATCAACTTCATAAAGTGTAGATTTTTTCATAATATCGTCCTCCTAATTATTCTTCAGATTCTGCTTCTGCTTCTTCAGAATCTTCTGATTTATCTTCTGATTCTGTTGCTTCTTCTACTGATTCTGTTCCTTCTTCTTCAGCAGGAGCTTCAACTTCAGCTTCTTTATTTTTAGCTATTGCATGTTCAGTTTCAATATCTTCTAAACTTTCTTTAGAACCATAAATCTTTGCATAACCTGCTGCTTTTGCTTCACCAAAGTGAGGTTGAATAGAATCAACAACTATTAAATCTTTTTTAGTGTCAAGTAAAGCTACTAATTTACTTTTAACATCTAATACTTTAGGTGTAGCTTCACCAGAGTATATACAATCAAATTTAACTTCAGTTCTATCTAATGCTTTATTTTCTTTTTTATTTAAAATATCAATTTCCATGATAAATCCTCATTTATAATAATTTAAATCTTAATTTAAATCTTTTATTTTTTAAATCTTTTATTTGAATCCTTTAAAATTTTTTAAACATTTTTAAAAGTTTATTAGCTCTATCTTTTACCTCAGAAACATTTACAAGAACTAAACCTTCATTAGGTTGTCCATATAAAACCATAGTTTCTTCAGGAGCCATTATTATAGAAGGGAGGACTGCAAGATCTTCTTCACCTTCAACAATGATTAACTGCTTTTGAACAGGTTTATCATTGCCTATTGCTTTTTCAATAGCTAGTTCTATGGTTTCCCATAGATCATCAGTAATAGTTCCCGGAGGATTTATAGCTTTTAAAATATTTTCTGTATATGTAATTTTATGATCATAATTTTTTCTTTGAATAAGATTATCAATAATACTAATATTTGGATATATTTTAGCATTCAAGAGATTATTAGTTGTAGCATCGCCAACAGAAATTAGAAATTTAGCTGATTTTATATCTTCAATTGCATCATCAAATGAAGAATATAATTTGCCAAAAGGTTTTTTAAGTTCAACCCTTACATTTTTTTCTAATTTAAACACTATTAAACCTCGAAATATTCCAAGCATTAACTAAAAATTATCTTACTCTTAATGCATACTCACCAGGTAATTCAATATTTAGCTCTTTAGCTATATCAGAATTTTCTGGATCTACAATTAGTAAAAGACCACTCCAATTAGTAGAAGTAGGGTTATTACAAACTGGACATCTTTCTTTATTAGATATTCTTTTACATGAAGTACAAGCTTTTGTAGCCATTTTAACCTTCCTATTTTTAAGTTTTAGTTTTAAGTTCAGCTATTAAATAGCTATTTCTTTTTCTTTTTTTCTTCTTCAATCCATTCAAATCTTCCAAGACCAGGTTGCCTCATTGTAAGACCTATTCTTGTTTCTTTTGTGGATTTACCTTTTAAACTAATAGCTACTATCCTTGCTCTAACTTTATTATCTTCTTCTAAAGTTTTCTTTGATTCTTTAGCAAGGAGAGCTCCTCTTTTAGAATCATAATTTATATAATCATCAGTGACTTGTGAAACATGAACTAAACCATCCATTGGCCCTATTCTAATAAATGCTCCGAATTCAGCTATTTCAATTACTTCACCATTAACAATTTCTTGTAATTCAGGTTTGAAAAAGATTGCATTAAAAGTTACATCATGATAAGCAGCACCATCACCCATTATCACTTTTCCTTCACCAATCTCGTCAATATCTGTTACACTAACAAGTAATCCTAACTTTTTATCAAGTCTTCCATTATAAGTTTCATTTAAAGTTTCAATAGCTACCTCTTCAAGAGGATCTTCAAACTTATATGGAGGGATTCTTACAGTGTCTTGAATTTTAGATAAATAATACATAACTGAACCATCCTATTATTAATATAATTATTTAATAATTTAATAATTTAATAATTTAATATTTTTAATTTTTAATATTTAATATTTAATATTTTTAGTAAATTAATATTTAATTTAATATTCATTAATTTAATATTTTTCTTTATATAATTCAATTGATCTAATAGCTTCTTTTTTAGCTATTTCTTGGTTTTCCCAACCATTAACTTCTACTTCTTTACCTTCAAGGTTTTTATAAGTTCTGAAAAATTCTTCTATTTCAGCTAAAATATGAGATGGAACATCATTAAGGTCATTGAAATCATTATATTTAGGATCATCTACTGGAACTGCTAATATTTTATAGTCCTTGTCTCCACCATCAATCATTTTCATAATTCCAATTGGCCTGGAAGCTATTATACAACCAGGAAAGGTTGGTTGATCCATTAAAACCATGATATCCATTGGATCTCCATCATCATAGATAGTTTGTGGAATAAATCCATAATCAGCAGGATAAACAACTGAAGAATATAATACTCTATCTAATGCAAAAGATTCCATATCTTTATCATATTCATATTTATTTCTTGATCCTTTTGGAATTTCAATTACTGCATTTATTACTTCAGGAAATTCCTCTCCTGGAGATAATTCTGTCCATAAATTCATATTTCCACCATTTCATTAAATCAGTTAATCATAATATTAGTTAATCACTATTAGTTAATCACAATATAATAATAAATATATTATTATAATCATTATTACTAATTATTAATTACTATTACCACTATTATTATAATCATTAGTATTAATATTACTAATAACATTATAATATTTAGCAAAATTACTAAATATAGCAATATTAATAATATTAATTTTATTTATAAGTTTTATTTTTATTTCTATTTTTATTAATAGTTATATTAAATATCAATATTATCCATTTAAATAACCATCAATAGATATATATTTCTTTTGACGCAAATAAGCCACA
>JAISIQ010000009.1 GCA_031261945.1 Methanobrevibacter sp. | reverse complement strand
AGGTAGTTAATCCCCCAATAAATTCCTTAAAAACAGAAGTTTCATTTTCTTTTAAATTAAACATTTAAATTCCTTGATTTTTATAAAAAAGTTTTTTAATTATTATTTATAATTATCTTTAAAATTCATCATATTAATTCATCATATTCTAAAATTAAGTATTAAACTATATTTGGTAAAACACCATAATTCAGCTATTGGGGGTTATTTTGATGATGAAATATTTAATTTTTATAAACAATACTTCCATCCACAATAGTCATTTCTACTTTAGATTCATTAATTTCATCAATAGAACAATTAAATAAATTACAGTTGAAAATAATTAAATCAGCTATTTTTCCTTTTTCAATTGTTCCAAGTTCATTACTTCTATTAATAGCATGAGCTCCACCAATTGTATATGCTTTTAAAATTTCATGTAGGGAAATAGCTTGATTTGTATTTGAATCAAGATTTGGATTATTTGGGTCTTTATGTGTTAGTGCAATTGTAATATCTCTTAAAGGATCTATTTTAACAATAGGATAATCTGAACTAAATGATAAAGTCGCGCCTGATTTTAGTATAGAACCATAAGGATAAATCCATTTTACACGTTCTTTACCTAATCTTGAATATTTTTCTTTTAAATCCCCAATTAAATGAGCAGGTTGCATAGAAGCTATAACATTAAGTTCCCTAAAGCGAGGAATATCTTTTGGATTTAATATTTCAATATGTTCAATACTATTTGGAATATTTTTATTTTTATTATGTTTATTATTATTATTATTATCTTCTCTTAAATCATTAACTTTTTCAAAAACATTGAGCATTTCATGGACTGCAGCATCTCCAGTGGCATGAATTCTAACAGGTAAATTTTCATTGTTTGAATATTTAATTTTTTCAAGATAAATTTCTTTATCCATATTTAAATGTCCTTTGGTGTTTAGTTTATCATAGTATGGTTGAAGTAGGTAAGATGTATATGTAGATAAAACACCATCTGCAAATGCTTTTAATCCAAGATATTGTAATTTTGGATTGTTAAATTCACTTTTAGCAGAAATTTCAACTTCAGCTCCTTTTTCAACATGTTTTAAATCAGATACAAAATGCATTCTGCAAGGCATAGAGTTTTTATTTATAAGATTTTTAACTTTATCAAAAATATGAATTAAATGTCCACCAGGACGATTTTCATTAAGACCAACAGGACTTAAATCACAAAAAGAAGTTATACCTTTATGTGTAATTGATTTAAGAGCTGTTAATATAATATCTTCTAATTCATCTTCAAAAAAATCTGTGAAAAATCTTAAAAAGAATGGAGATGAAGCTTCTCCTTCCATAAGAAGACCTGAAATTTCACCCTCCTCATTAAGTGGCATGTCACCAGATTTTAAATTTTTTCTATCAGATGGTTTAATTCCTAACTCTTCAATTCCTTTAGAATTAAGCCAAATTGTATGCCCATCCATAGATATTAAATATATTGGGCAATCAATAGGAAGATTATCTAAACTTTCTTTAGTAGGTAATGGTTTATCACCCCATGATGTAGTTGCCCAACCTATTCCAATAATTCTTTTAAAATCAGGATGTTTAATAGCAAAATCATGAACCATTTCACAACATTCTTCTTCTGAAAAGGCATTTATAAGTGTGTTTATAATATATTTACTTGAAGTAATAGCTCCCATAAAAAAATGAATATGAGAATCTATTAATCCGCTCATTACAAGTTTATCCCCTAAATTAAATATTTTAGTATTCTCTCCAATGAACTCATCATAAGAACCTTTTCCAACTTTAATTATTTTATTATGTGATAATGCAATGAAACCTTTAAAAGGTTGATTTGAAACACTATCAAAAATCGCATTAGAACAAATTAGAATATCTGCTTTCATAATTTCACTTTTTTATTAAATTATAGTTTTTTTCAATTAAATCACTTAAAATTAATGAATTTGGTGCAACATTGCAACTTTTACTATTTTTATACTATTCTTTTATATGATATGTTTTAAATTAACATAGTAACACATGAATCAATTGTTAATAATTATAGTCATTACATGGTAATAATTTATAAAATATATATTTATACTTATGGTTTTTTGTTCTAAATTGCCTAAAATGTGCTAATTGAAGAGAAATAGTGTCATAGAAATATTTTACTCTTACTATTACCATTATCACTACTATTACTAATACTATTACTAATAATACTAATATTAATATTAATGTTAATGTTAATGTTAATATTGTTAGTATTATTAGAATTAAAATTAAAACTAATACTATTCATATTATGCATAATACTCCTCATATTAAAATTAATACAAGTTCTACTAATATTATTTCAACAATTATTATTACTGCTATTACTATTATTATTACTACTACTATTACTACTATTAGTATTAGTATTACTATTCCTATTATTATTAGCTATTATTATTATCAATTAAATTAAAAAGAGTATTTTCAAAATTATCAGTTATTTTATTCCAATCATTTCCTTTAACATAATTTCTTCCAGAATCAGCTATTTTAGAATAGCTATTTTCATCAATAATATTTTTAGCTGTTTTTAAGACTTCTTTTGCTTCATTAATATAAACAATTCCATGATCCTTTCCAAATTCTTTAGCTATTCCTGGAAGATCAGTAGCTATTACTACCTTTTTCATAGCTAAATATTCATATAATTTGATTGGAACAATATCTTGCATAATTTCTTCATCTTTATATGCAGGAAGAAGACAAAAGTCAGCTGATGCAAGAAATTCAGGTATTTTTGTATAAGGTTGTTTTCCTGTAAGAATTAATTGTTGGCCCAAATCATATTTATCTTTGATTTTAGCTATTTTTTCATAATCATCCCCATCTCCAACAATGAGAATTTTCATATTAGGATATTTTTCTTTATTTTTCCCAAGTTCAATAGAAAGTTCAGCCATTCCTGAAAATGTATATATCCAACCCATAAAAAAGAGAATAATATCATTATCATTTATATCATATTCAGATTTAATAGAGGAATAATCAAGATTTGGATTGAATTCCTCAATATCAATTCCAGCATCAATAACAATAGTATTATCCTTTTTTGATCCAAGTTCAATAGCTAATTCTTTTAATTGTTCATTTATTGTAATTACAAGATCAGAATTAGCTATTGCTTTTTTATTAATCTTTTTTCCTATGGACTGGAATGTTTTTTCAGGAATTAATGTATATAAAACATCAATTAAATAATAAACAAAAGGAATATTATTCTTTTTAGCTATTTTAGAAGCAATATAGGCATTTAAAAGCCCAAGAGCTATTATAACATCAGGTTGAAATTCTTTAACTTGTTTTTCTATTTCTTTTTTATGAAAATGAATTAATGAGATATAATTTAAAATAGGCTTCTGAATAAAATTAGGGCGAATTACTTCAATATTAGCTCTTTCATCTACTTTATGAATGTTTTCATAAACTTTTCTTCCATAAAAAAAGCTATTATTTTTCTTATTTTTCTTGTCTTTTTTATCCTTAGACCAATCAATAGGATAATCAATAACTTTGATTTCATGTCCTCGAACAGCCATTCTATCAGCAAGATGGTGTTGTTGATGAGGATTTCTCTCTAACCAATCAGATTCCTGAACAATTAAAATTTTCATAATATGAATCCCAATAGCTATTCTAATGAAATTTTAATAATCGAATTCCGCACTTTCTTCAATATTATCCCAATTATAACTAAACCACTGATATGTTTTTTCTAAGCCATCATCAAAATTAATAGAAGGTTTATATCCTAAAATATCTTTTGCTTTTTCAATAGAAGATAAAAGTTTTGTTTTAGCATCCCAATCTCTTCGAGGAATATAAGCTATTCCTTCAGGATTTCCTGTTAAGCTATTTACTTTATTTGCCATATCAATAACTTTATGATCTTTACTGGAGCCTAAATTAATAGCTTCACCAATAGCTTCTTCTTCAATTCCCATAGCTATTAATCCACTGACAATATCTTCCACATAAGTCCAATCTCTTGTTTCACTCCCATCACCAGTAATAGGGAGAGCTTGATTTGTCATTGACCAATAGAAGAAATTAGGAATTACATTTCTATATTTTCCAGGAACTTCACCAGGACCAAAAACATTGAAAAATCTTGCATTTACAATTGGCATTTCATATAAATTATTGAAATAGTTTGTATATAGCTCTCCAAGAAGTTTTGTTACTTGATAAGGAGTATGAAGAGAAATAGAAATATCATGTTCTTTAAAAGGCATTTTAGAATCTAATCCATAAACACCACAACCAGATGAGGAATAAACAAATCTATCTACCCCAATAAGCTGAGCATATTGGAGAACTTTAAGAATACCAATTCCATTTACCATAAGGTCTTTTTCAGGATTATCCACACTATTTTGATTAGCAAAATGAGCTGCTAAATGGAATACATAATCAGGATCTGATTTAAAAACTCTTTTAAGAACTCTATCATCAAGAATATCTCCTTTTATGAATTCAATGTTCTCTTTTTGAGGAATATTCCATTCATAAGCAGAAGACATATTATCAAGAATTATTACTTTTTCTGCACCAAGTTCAGCTATTTTTCTTGACAAATTACTTCCAACACAACCTGCTCCACCAGTTACAAGAACTGTTTTATCTTGATATTCAGTATAGTTCTTCATTTTAAACCTCATTACTTTTATGAACTTTATAATTATAAAAAAAATAAAATAAGAAAAAAGCTAAAAAAAGAAAAATAGCTATTTTCGAGCTCTTCCAACTTTACGAGCTATTACTAATTCACCAACAGCTATTAAACCTGCAAAAAATCTTTCAAGGCCTCCAGTTGCCCAAATAGCTTCTCCGAAAGTTGAATTTTTAATATTTCTTTCATAATCTTCTGCTTTGATTCTTTTTCCTGTAGTTCTTTGGCTAATAATAGCTGAAGCTTCCATTAATTCTTCCCAAGTAACACCTTTTAGCTGTTTTTCCATTGCTTCATATAATTTAGAAACTTTTACTTCATATAAAGAAGATAAAGTATCTACAATATCAAATGAACGTATAACTCCTATTACAGCTTCATTACTATCTAAAACAGGGATGCTAATAAGTTTAGAGTTTGAAGTTTCAATAACTGCTAATCTTGAAGGATCATTTTCATGTAAATAACGAATTTCATCTTTTGGACGCATAATTTCTGAAATTTTATTCTTTTTTTCTCTTAATCCCTTAGTAATATCTAAAGATGTGACCCAACCAAGAAGCTTCATTTCATTATCTACAACAGGAGATGTAAACCTTCGTGAATCTTCCATTTTTATAGAAACATCAGCAATTGTATCTTCAGGAGACACATAGATAAAATCCTTATCCATCATTTCTTTTGCTTTCATTAAAATACCTCAATTTAATAAATAATATTCAAATAGCTATTCTACTTCATTATCAGAAGTATCTTCTAAAGTTAATGCATTAACCGGACATTTACCAGAACATACATTACATCTAATACATTTTTCATTATCTAAAACTACCTTACCATCTTCAAGTTTAATAGCTTCAACAGGACAGGATTCTTCACAAAGATAACATTCAACACATTCATCCTGATCGATACATAACCTTCTGGTTTCAACTAATGGACCTAAAATCCTTTCTAAAGTGATTGAATCATTAGAACATAAATTAACACAAGATCCACAACCAACACATAAATCTTTTTCAATATAAGGATAATCTTGATTTTTAAGTTCAGGATAAGTTGTATTATCTGCTGCTTCGATTATAGATTTGTTCTTCATTGTAATTGCATTTGTTGGGCAGAATCTAATACAAGTTCCACAATCCTCGCATTTGGTTCTGTCAATATTAATATCTTCCATTCTTAAAACACGATGAGGAACATTGAGTTCATTTAATGTATAATTAACTTTATTATTTTCATTATCAATAGTTGATTTTGTTTCCATCGCATATATACAAGCAACAGGACATGTTTGAACACATATTTCACATTTAACACAATTCTTCTGTATTCTTGATCTTTTTACAACAGTAGAAGATGAAATTGCATCAACAGGACAAACTTCAACACAGGAATCACATCTAACACATCGAGGAGATATAGTTATAAATTTATCATCAGCCCCATAATCTTCTATATCTACTTGAAAATCCTTAATATCATCATCTAAATCCACAGATTTAAGAACCACTTCTCTTTGTAGATCTTCCATTTTCTTTTTGAATTTAATTTCCATGTTA
>JAISIQ010000188.1 GCA_031261945.1 Methanobrevibacter sp. | reverse complement strand
GGAAGTTCATCTCTAAATATAAATTCTTGAGGAACACTCCATTTACTTAAATATTCTTTACATCTTTTTAATAGCTTTGCTTCTAATTCTTTTGAGGGAGAATAGCTATTTTCAAGAATTACATATGCACGTATTCTTTCCATCTGGTAATCGTCTGGAACTCCAACTACACAACAGTTAGCCACCATCTCGTCATCAATAAGAACATTTTCAATTTGTGTTGGAAAAACAGAATAACCTGAGCTTTTTATAATTCTTTTAATTCTTTGTTTAAAATATACAAATCCATCCGCATCCATAGTTCCTAAATCACCAGTATGAACCCAAATACAACCATCACTATGTTTTTGAAGTACAATGTCAGTTTCTTCTTTTTCTTTATAATATTCTAACATAACAGTAGGTCCAGCTATGCATATTTCTCCTTCTTCATCAATTCCACAAGGTTCTTGAGTACCGGGTTTACATATTTGATATAAAGTATCTGGAAATGGAATACCTACGCTTCCAAGCCTATATTCTTCTGGTGGAGTTAAACAACTTGCAGTAACAGTTTCAGTTAAACCATAACCTTCTCTAATTTGGACACTTGATCCTCTTTCTTTTATAAAAGTTTCAAACTGAATTTTTATATCATTTGGTAAGGTGTCAGCTCCAGAAAAGATTCCTTTAAGATGAGAAAAATCAGATTTTTTCATAGCTTTTGTTCGAGTAAGTGCTGTAAATAATGTTGGAACGCCTGCAATAAACTCTGGTTTGTGTTTATTAAATGTTTTTGCAAAATCTTCTGGTGTAAATTTAGGAACAAGAATAGCTTGCCCACCAAATACAAGTGCTGTATGTAATGTCACACCTAATCCAAAACCATGGAAAAATGGCATAATACACATCATTTTATTTTCTAATTCAACATCTGCTTGTGATCCTGTTTGCAAAGCCAATGCATTAAAGTTAAGATTAGATAAAACAACTCCTTTCTGCTTTCCAGTAGTTCCTCCAGTGTATAAAATAGCTGCAGGATCTTCTTTTTCGCCTATTGGAAAATTAGAATAGCTATTTTCTCCATATTCATTTTTTAATCCATCTTCTTTTTCTAATTTCAATAGATTTTTCCATTTGATTATGTTATCATTTTTTGGAATTTTAGGGATTTTTCTTCCAGCTAATAACCAAAATCCTGCTCTTTTTGCAGATTTTAGATAATCACTTATTTTACATATTATTATTTTCTTTAAATTAACATTTTTTTCTATTTTTTGGAAATTTGAATATGCAAAGTTTGTTGTAATTGCATATTCACTTCCTGTAAGATTTAAATAATATTCTATTTCTTTTGGAGCAGACAATGGATGTATCATGTTTGCAATAGCTCCAATTTTATTGATGGCATAGAAAGATATTACTGCTTGAGGAATATTTGGTAAACATACTGTTACTTTATCTCCTTTTTTTATTCCTAATTTAATAAAGTTATGAGCACATATATCAATTGATTCTATAAGTTCTTTAAAAGTTAATTTTTTTCCCATAAATTCAATAGCATCATATTTAGGAATTTTTTTACTAACAAATTCTATCATTTGATACATATTTTTATCAGGATACTCAATATTGGGAAGAGTTGTTTCAGGATAGTATTTCAACCAAGGTCTTTCAAAATTTAATTTATCTTTGGCTTCTTTTAAAATAAATTCATTTAAAGTGTTCATATAGGATCATACCATTAATTATTACATGAATTACTAAAAATTAGCATTTTTCTACTAAAATTATAATTTTTATTTTTAAATTAAGACAACATTGTAATCTATTATTATCATTATTATTATCTTTATTTTAGTTAGCTATTCATCAATAGGAACTTCTTTTAGACGTTCATCAAGTTTTTGAGGATTTTCTAAAATATCTTGTAAGACATCGAGACTTTTTACTAAATAAAATCCGTCTGTAATACGTTCATCCATAGTAATTTTCATATCTACGAGATCTTTTTCAACCATTCCCTCTTTTGTAGGAACAAATCCTTTTCTAACTTTCCCGATTGTAAGGAATACAGATGTGGTTCCTCTATCATATAAATGATGATAGGGTACATTTTCAAGACCAATACTTCCAAGATTAGATATAAAAGCTGAAGATTGCATCACATCCATCTTTCTAAGTGAAACTGGGCAATGTCCAATTTTTATAAAGAAATCTAAGATCCATACTATGAAACTTGTTACAAAATTTGGAAATTTCATCAATGTTCCTATAAAATCTCCTTGTTCATCATTTGTTTCGGTTCTAACACCTTCAATAGCGGGACTCAATATTTTAGCAACATCTTCAAGATTAGAATCTCTTTCAAATGCAGAAATAGTAATAGATTCTTCACCTTCATCTGAAAATTCTTTTTTAATAACATAAGCTATTTCAATATTATGTCTTTGATAAATGTCTTTTCCTGCAACAAATCTGTTTAAATGAGGTCTAAGTGCAAATACTCTAACAATTGTTGCTATAAAAAATTGATTATAATTATATTTTTTTATAGGATTAGTTGGATCGTTTTTTTCTATTTTTTCTTCTTTTTTTTCTTTTTCTCGTTCTTCTTTAAGTTCTTGATTCTTTTTATCTAAATATTTCACTACTTCACTTACATCATAAGTAGCTTCAAAGAAATTAGTTGAAGCATCACGTGTTTTCATTAAATAAGGTAATAATTTTTGAAAAGAAGGAATACTTTGAACTTTATACCCATCCCAACGTTCTCCTTTCTGTCTTTCACGTTTATAAGCTCTTGTTTCTTTATTTGAATCGTCATTAAGATTATTTTCATTTATATTATTTTTATTCATATTAATTACCTTATTTTAAAAAAGATTAGTTTTAATATTTATTAATTTAATAGCTATTTTCTTTGATTTCTATTATTTCATCTTATTATTTATTTTTATTATAATTTTATTTTAATTAATTTTATTATTATAATTGGTATCAGTAATATTATTAGTATTAGTATTAGAACTATTAGTATTAAGATTGTTAGTATTAGAATTATTTTTAGTATTAGAATTAGTTATTAATATTATTATATTGTAGTAAATATATTGTTAGCATTAGTATTATTAGTATTAGTATTATTATTCAATTATATTAACAATGATTAATATTTTTAATAATTATTATAATATTTTATTTGAAATTATTAGTATTTTTAGTATTATTCTTATTATATTATTATTTTTAATATTATTTTTATTATTCTTATTATTCTCATCTCATTGATTTTATTGATTAATAGAATATTCAGAATTTAATCTATCTTCAACAACACTATATTTTTCAAATAGCTGATTAAATAAATTAATAGCTATTTCATCAATTTCTTCATCTAAATACCTTAATCCAGTTTCTGTAATTCCTTTTTTAGTAGCTGTTTTAGTTATTATTTCACTAATAGCTAAATTATCATTATCTAATTGTTTAGATGTTCCATAGAATGTTTTAATAAGTAAATTTTCCATATCTTCAATAGTTAAATCTTGAGAATAGCTATTTGCAATGATAGCTATTTTTCTTATAATAAGTGAAATAAAAGCAGGTCCGCAACTTGTTAAAATAGTAGCTATTTTCATATCTTCATTATTTTCAATAGTTTTAATAGTTTTAATATAACTAAATTTACTAAATAAATTCTCACAAAAGTCCTTATTTTTTGTATTAACTTTTTCATTATGAGTTATAAGAGAAACTCCATTGGGATATTTTAATTTATCAGAATGATCTGATTTATTATAGGTTGAAATAATAGAAGGAATAACTTGACTTACAGGGCCTTTATAAATATTAGCTATGTTTCCAAAATTAAGACCTGCACAAACATGGATTAAATAGCTATTTTCATCTAAATAGCTATTTATTTCTTCTAGTAATGGTTGGAACTCAGGAGTTTCAATAAAAATAAATATTTTATTACAATTTTTAGCTAAATAGCCATTATCATCAGTAATTTCAATTTCAGGGTATTGTTTTTCTATTTTATCTAATTTAGCTATTGTTCTTGTAGATATGATCATTTTTTCTGGATTTATTAAGTTTAATGATAAAATATTATTAATTATCATTTGTCCCATATTTCCATAACCAATGAATCCTATTTTTTTCATAGATTTTTTATAGTTTTTGTTTATATTTATATATTATCCCTTCTTATTCCAGTGGAATTAGGTCATATTTGCTTATTTTATAACTTAAATTTTATTAAATATTATTAAACTTTATCAATACTTTATTAAATTTTAATTATAATTATAATTATAATTAATATGTATAATGTAAGTTAATGTTGTAAAATTTCATCAATATTCTTAATTTCAATAAGTTCTATATTATCTGCCTTTTCTATATAACACAGGCTTAAATAATAGCTATTATCAATTTTATTATCCTTTTTATTACTAATTTTCCAAACTTTAAACTTAGGTAATCTACAATATTCATCTAAATGATTTGATTCATCAAAAATATTAAATTCTTTATTAACGCCATCAAAAGTTATATAAAATGAATTTAAATCCTTTTTTAACCCTAAACCTAACATTTTAACATAACTTTCTTTTAAAACCCATAATTTATAAAAAGAATTATTAAAATCATTAGATTTTTTAAGATATTCATATTCTATTTTATGAAAATAGTTTTTAGCTATTTCACAATCAACAGCACTAATTAATTCAATATCTACGCCTAAATTATCTGTAGATACACCACAAACAACATAATCTTCACTATGAGAAATATTAAAATGAATATTAGGATAATTTTTTAAAAAAAGTTTTCCATAGCTATTTTTATAAAAAATAGGATCAGTAATATGAATTTTTCTCAAAATAAACCTTAATAATAATTCACTACCTAAAGATAACTTTTTATCTTTACTAAAAAGAAAATTATTTATATTTTTCACTCTATCAGGAGATATTAAATGTTTTAAATTATTAATATCTTCTAAATTCAATTTTGAAACATTCATATAATATAATAACATGTTAAAACTGGTAAAAATTAAAAAATTTAAAAACTAAAAAAGTAAAAAGTTGAAAAATTATAAGATAAAAACAATAAAAATAAAACTTTTAATTAGTTAATTTTATTGATTAAATTTGCAACATTCACTCCAAATTCTTTTATTGTGTTAATTCCTTCCTCATCATCAAATGATGTGCCTTCTGGACCTGCAAAGACCATGTTCCAATAGTCAGAGCCTACAATAATCATGCCATTGATATTAAAAAACATTGACATTTCTTGTAATGTTAAGGTATGTCCTCCTCTTCTTGCAACAGCTATTGGACCTCCAACCATTCCAGATAAGAAATTACCATTTCCACGAGAGACTTTTCCAATTCTTTGGAGTGCAGACATTAAATCTCCACGAGCAGTTCCAAAATAAACTGGTGTGGCTGGAATAAATCCATTAGCATCTTTTAATTTATCAATAATCTCTTCTAAACCATCTCCTAAAATACAATTACCATTCCCTGCACATTTATCACATGCAATACATGATTTAATGTTTTTTCATCTAAGAGAAATTATCTCAGCTTCAACACCTTTCTTCTCAATTTCTTGAGCACATATATTTAAAACATCCATTGTATTACTTTTTTCTCTTGGGCTTCCACTTAATAAAATAACTTTTGTCAAATCAACACTTCCCTTTTCTTTAAATTTAATGAAATAAATAATAATTAAATAAAAAATAATAAAATTTAATAAAGTTTAATAATAAATAAATGTTTTTAGTGTTTTTATTATTAAAATTTTTTTTTAAATATTCAAATTAGAATATTTGAAATTAGAATATTTGTTACATTATCTTGAAATATTAATTAAAGTACTATTTAATCCTAAAATTCTTACATATGAAATATTATTTGATATTTTTTTTAAAACATCAATATTGGTAAATTGATTTATATTTTCTTCATTGTTCACATTATCTTCATTAGATTCCATTACTTCTGTAAGTGTAGGGTCAAACTCAATTCCTGAGTCTTTAAATGAAAATATAATCTCTTCTTTTGTAATTTTTATTAAAATATCGATTAAATCTAAATTGAAACTATTAAGAGCATTATAATTAATGGTATTAATTGCCATTTCCTCAACAGCAAGTCCTAAATACATTGAAGTTTTATCATCTAATCCATTTTCTTTTGAGAATTTAATTAAATCCTTTGATATGTTTATTACTTCATCACATGATCCTTTAAGTGTTAAATCAAAGGATATAATGTTTTTTTCTTGATCTAATAGTAATAGTCCTTTATTTTTATAATTTGATTTTTTAGAAATTCTTTTTATTGAAATGAATATTAAAATAGCTGTTAAAACTTCTGTTACTATAAATGATAGCCATAATCCAAATCCTCCAAGTAAATAGCTAAGTAAATAAGCTAAAGGAACTATAAATAGCAATCCTTCACAAACTGAAATTAAAAGTGATAATTTGTTTTCTGCAATAGTTTGATAATAAAAAAGCATGAGGAAACTAAAACTTACACCTGCAAATGAAAGTGCAAATATTCTTAAAGCATTAACAGAGACTAAAATATCATTGGGGGATGTTATACCATATATGTGAGTAATTATATTTGGGAATATTAATAAAAATACTGTGAATATTACAGAAAAGCCAATAGCTAATTTAAATGACTTTTTCATTATGAATTTAACTCCATTATTATCTTTTTCTTTAAAAAGAACAGCTATCATAGGAGAAAATGATTCACAAACTCCGGCTATTACTATTGAAACTATTAAAAGCATATCATAACATAAAGACATGGCAACAGCTCCAGAATTACCTAAAACAAGCAATACTAATGAGTTAATAAGAAATATTTTTAAAAACATGAATATTTGTCCAGATGCTGGAGATAATCCAGATATAACAATTTCTTTTACTATTTCAAACTTATTTTTCAGCTTAGAAGTGAATTTAGTAACTCTGCCTGGAGATATTAAATATTTAACAACTAATAACATTCCTACGGCATAACCAATAACTGTAGATAAACTTCCGCCGGCTATTCCCATTTTAAAGAATCCTATGAGAATAAAATCAAATAAAACATTTACAATATTAGCTATTATAAAAACAAATGTTGCAGTGTTAGGTTTTCCCTCAGCACGGATAAAATAGCTGAATCCTAAAGGAAGTAACATTAAAGGAGCACCTAATAATAAAAATTGAAGGTAACTACTGACTAAAGAAAATAAACTTTGGTTTCCAACAACAAGTAAGTTAGATAAAGGTTTTAAAAAGATAGTTCCAAAAACAGCTATTAAAACACCTATAATAAGTAGTGAAATAATAGAAATAGTGAATATTTCCTTTGATCTTTCAATTTTGCGGTCTGCTTTTGCAATTGTTGCTATTGTTGAGCCTCCAAAACCTAAAGTCATTTCAATAGCTGTTATAATTGTCATTATGGGAGCACAGAGCACTGTTGCAGCTAATGCATTAGATCCTAAAATATTTCCAATGATTAAAGTATCACAAATAGCACTAACATTTAAAGAAGCTGCTAAAAGCAAAGTAGGCAGGAAAAATTCCTTAAATTTCAAGTTCAGCAAATTATAATTTCTCTCAAACATGTTTTTTTACCTTTAATTAAATTTAATTAATTTTAAAGAATATTAAATAATTTTAAAGAATATTGAATAAATATTAATAAATATTAAAGACTTCTTGAAAAATTATTAAAAGATTATTAAAAAAATATTAAAGAAGTATTAAATAAGTATTAAAGTTAAGCTATAGGAACAGATGATTCTAAAACCTTTCTTTTAGGAATAAAACAACTGAAAATAGCACCAACAATCGACAGTATTGTTAATATCTCAAATATCCATTTCATACTTATATTTATAGTATTATTTAAAATAAAAGATGAATCTTCAGCTATATTGCTTGGAAGTTCAGTTGAGCTATTGGTTTGCATTTTTTCAAAGTAATTGAATATTTTAGTGTGTATTTCATCATTTGTAAGACTAGTTCCAAAATCAGTTTGAGCAATAGAAGCAGTGAGCCCTCCAAAAATACTGATAATGAGTAAAACACCAATAAATGCAGTTCCAACAGAATATCCTAAATTTCTAAATGTATTAAGTAATCCTGCAGCATCTGAGCTTTTAGACTCATCAATAGCTGACAATATGTAATTAGTAAGTTGTGATAGAATCAATCCAACTCCTGCTCCAAATATCATAGTATATGGGACAATACTCCATGGGTCCATATTCATATAGAATTTTCCACTTAATAAGAAGGTTCCACAGGCAGTGATTAAAAATCCAATAATTAACATGTATTTTGGATGAATAAATTTAGATATTTTAGCTCCAAGTAATGATAATACCATTATAACAAGTGATGAAGGAAGTAAAACCAAACCTGTTGTAAAAGCATCTAAATGAGTAACTTGTTGCAAGAACACAGGCATGATAAATAAGTATCCTGCAAGAGGAATTTGTTGGATTATTGCAGTTACAATTCCCATACTAAAAATCTTATTTTTCAGTATATAAATATCAGATAAAGGTTGTTTATTGTTTTTAATGAGGTGTCTCTGCCAAAGTAAGAATACAACAAATAATATAAGTCCAATAGCTATTACAAATGGAGCAATAGACCAAGTACTTGGGCTATTGATTAGAAGAAGTCCAAATACGAGAGTAACAAGAGATATCACTGATAAAATAGCCCCAATATAATCAAAGTCTCTCCACTTAATAGTAGGTTTTGATGATGTGATGTAATAGCTAAAGAAAAGAATTATAAGCACTATTAAGAACTCACTTCCAAAAATCATTCTCCATGAAAGGTATGTTGTGAAAAAACCTCCAAAAATAGGTCCAATAGCTGAACCCATAGCACCTATACCTCCCCAAATTCCAAAAGCTATTATTTTATCTTTTCCATTGTAAGATGTACCAATAATAGTTGTAGTAGCTGGAAGCATTAATGCTGCTCCAATTCCTTCAAAAATAGCCCATCCTAAAAGTAACATTAACGGATCAAAACTTGTTGAAGCGATTAATGTCCCAATACCATAGATAACACTTCCTGCTAAGAATGATTTTCTCCTTCCAATGACATCTTGAAGCTTACTTCCAATAAGCATAAATGAAGCTATTATAAGGGAGTATAATGCTATTATAGCTTGAATTGTAGTTAATTTAGTATTTAAATCTGTTACTAATTCTGTAATAGCTACATTCATTGCAGACATGTCTAAAACTATTATAAATACAGCGATACATGCAACAATAGCTGAACCCCATTTGTACGTTCCTTTTCTTTTATTGATATTCATAATTTTCCATCCTTTTTTTTCATCCTTTATAACAATTAAATATTTAGATAATTCATTTAAATTAGATAATTCAATTAAATATTAGATAATTTACTTAAACTAGATAATTTACTTAATCAAAGAAATTAAATTCTTTAAGATACTTAATAAAAGCATATAAATACTCATCAGTGATAATATGCCAATTAAATCCTAAATAATATAAAAATTCAGTTGTATAATCATTAGAACCTTCAATTGGAATATCTTCATCATTTAACATTGAAACAATTCCAGATATCTTAACTGCATTTGATTCATCTTCCATAGTATTTAAAAGATAATTATTAAACTCAGCAGATTTTAAAGCCTTTATATTAAATCCTAATTCATTAATAACTTGAATAACATCTCCAGTTTTCACAATATGATTATTATAAGGGTGGAACATTACATAATCTCGTGGAGTTTTAGATAAAAGCAATATTGCCCTTGCAGTAGTGTCAATTGGTGTAAATTCAACCGGATCATTAAGAGATTTAAATGGAATACCTCCAATAATTGCATAAGACTTTAAAACATTGATAAATGAATTTGTATTGAAATTTATTTGGAATTCACTATCTTTATCTCTTGCCATTAGATTCCCAACTCTCATTATCTTAGCATTTAAGTTATCTTTTAAAATAGCATTTAATACAACTTCTTCAGCTTTAAATTTACTATTTACATATTTATTCTCAAGATTTTGACCTATGAAGAACATACTCTCATCATATTTAGCACCTAGCAACGAATCATCATCACCAGTAAATCCTGCAACACTTACAGTTGAAATATGAATCAATTTAGCATTTATTTTAAGTGCAAAGTCTACAGCATTAATCGCACCACCAATGTTAATGTTTTCTATATCACTTCCTTGAGAGAAATGTTTTACATTAGCGGCTGCATTGATTACTGTGTCAATTGGATAATCAAGACATTTATCAAAGTCTACACTTTCTGTAACATCTCCTTCAATTACATGGATTCTTGAATTAAATAATTCTTCATAAGAGTTGTTGAAATAATAAAATAGTAATGCTTTTAGCCTATTTTCAGTGTTAGAATTTGATTTAGATCTAATTAAACAATAAACCTCACCATCTTCATTTTCTAAGAATTCTTGTAATATGTGAATACCTAAAAATCCAGTACTGCCAGTTAATAAGATATTTCCTAAGCCTTCAAGGTCATTAGTATTAAAATCTTCAATATTTGGAATTTTAAGTATTTCATCGAATTTATTAAGTAAAACTTCATTATTTTGACTAATAAGGCTATTTATATTACTTTTAACTTCACTATTAAATTCTTTATCTTCTCTATCATTAACTGAGCTATCATTACCTGTAATTGATGAGGCTATTTTTTGAGGAGTTTTAAAATTAAAAACATCTTCATAAGATATATTATATCCATTTTTAACTCCATCTACAACAACTTTAGTTGCAAGCAAGGAAGTTCCACCTAAATCAAAGAAGCTATCTGTTATACTGACTCTTTCTAAGCTTAAAATATCTTTAAATATCTTGGAGAATAATTCTTCAACTTCATTTGTTGGAGCAAGATATTCTGAAGTTTTTAAATTATCTAAAGTTGGAGTAGGAAGAGCTTTAGTATCAATTTTACCATTAGGAGTTTTTGGAAACTCATCAACTTGAATAAATAATGATGGAACCATATATGGAGTTAAAGACTTAGTAATTTCATTTTTTAAGTCATTAGTGTCAACATTAATATCTGAGGTAAAATATGCACATAGATGTTCTTGGGAATTAATGGTTTTAACCATAACAACAGAGGATTTCACATCATTATATTTATTTATTTTACTTTCAATTTCACCAATTTCAATTCTAAGTCCTCTAAGTTTAATTTGATTGTCAATTCTTCCAAATACAGAATATTCTCCATTTTTCTCTAATTTAGAGAAATCTCCAGTTTTATAATAAGTGTTCCCATTGATTTTAATGAATTTTTCACGATTTAAATCATCACGATTAAGATATCCTGGAGATACACCTAAACCACCAACTGCTAACTCTCCTACAAAGCCTTGAGGTAATGGATTATTATCTATGTCAAGAATAAGTTCATAAACATTAAATAAAGGTTTACCTATTGTTATAGTCTCCTCATTACCAATGATTTCCTTTCCATTAGAAGCTATTGTAATTTCAGTAGGTCCATACAAATTATAAACCTTTACATCACTACATTTTCTTATTTCTTCATGTAATTTGAAGGAATATGCTTCACCACCAATAGATAAAACCTTACAATGACTTAAACCTTCTTTAATCCCATCAAACTCTAAATACTGCATTAAACGAGCTGGAGTTATACTAAAAGCATCTACATCTAACTTAAATAATTCAGATAGTTCTAATGGATTTTTAGAAGCTGTATCGCCTGCAAAAACAAGACTAACTCCATTACAAATAGAACCTAAAATATCTTGAAGAGATGGGTCAAATGCAACAGTTATAATAGATAATAACCTTTTGGAATATTTAGATAAGTTATAAATAAATAAATTAGATTTATCTGGATAAATATAATTACATATGCTTTTATGGGTAATTTTAACTCCCTTAGGAAGACCAGTAGAGCCAGAGGTATAAATTATATAAGCTAAATTATCTCCACTAAGTTTAGAATCTAAATCTGGATTAAAATCATCATTTCCACTTAATAAAAGAGAAACATCTAATTTAGCATCAATATCAACTTTATCTTTAAATTCAGGAGTTGTTATTAAAAATTTAGCTTCACTATCTTGAATAATATGTTCTATTCTATCAGAAGGATATTCTGGATCAACTGGAATGTAAACAGCTCCAGCTTTAATAATACCAAATAATGTAGCAATTAGATTACTATTACGATTAAGCATAACCACAATTCTATCTTCAACACCCACCCCTCTTTTAATTAAGCTATTTGCTATTTTATTAGCTTTTTTATTTAACATATCAAATGTAAATTCACCATCTTCAGCAATTAAAGCTATTTTGTCCTCATTTAAATCTACAGCATCTTCAAATACTTTATTTAATAGCTGTTTTGGAGGAAGCTGAATTTGAGGAAGCTGTTTTGGAGGAAGAGATAAAGTAGTTTCACTTAAACCCTCACTCCAAGAGTTTAAAATATTAATATCAGATATCTTAGAGGTAATTTTATTATTAACACTAATACTATTATTGCTATCATTACTATTAGTACTATTATTACCATTATTGCTATTACTATTATTATTACTGTTGCTATTATTATTACTACTACTATTACTACTATTATTGTTATTATCTAAAAGAATTATTTGATATAAAACAGATTTAATAGAATTTAAAATATTAAATATTAGATCATCACTATATAAAGCATTATTAAATTCAGATGATAAAATAAAGCTATCATCACTCTCTTCTACAGCAATAGACAATTTAGCTTTTGTAGTATCTAAGTCCAAGAATTTAAGATCTACTGGTTTTCCTTCAAATCTAAGATCATCTATTATTTTACCTTGATATGAGAAAATAAAATCAGGTTTAATATCAAATTCACTCATAAGGTCTGTTAAAGGATAAGAATTATATTTAATTAAGTTGAAATAGTTATTTTCTATATCCTTTAAGTAATCATGAATATTAGAGTCACTGTTAAGTTTAAAGAAAAATGGGAGTGATTTAACCATCATTGCAAATGTATTAAGATAATTTATATCATCACGGCCATTAAATAGTGTAAAAACTAATATATCCTTATTATATGTAATTTTACTTATTGCATTTACAGTTGCAGATAAAAATAAATTATTTAAACTAATATTTTTATTTTTAGAAAATTCTTCAATATTACTTTTAGATATTGCTATTGATTTAGATTCAACATCTCCTTTAAGTTCATCTCCATTTAAATCAGGAGCTATAACTTGTTCCCCATCAAATGATGAGAAATTATCCTTGAAATAATTTTCTGCTTCATTAAATATTGAGCTATTAATAAATCTTTCCTCTTTTAAAGCTAAATCAAATCCATCTTTCTTTTCTAATGTTTGTGGATTGTTTTCATAAGAATTTTGAATGTCATTAAGGAATAAATTTAATGAATAACCATCACAGATAATATGATGGAAATCACCAAGTAAAACAATATTTTCAGATGTTTCATATAATTTAAATCTAAATAAATTATTATCAATCAATTTAAATGGTTTTACAAACTCTTTATA
>JAISIQ010000129.1 GCA_031261945.1 Methanobrevibacter sp. | reverse complement strand
GGAATAATTGGGGCAAAATTAATAGGTTCTGATATTCATTGGAAAATGAAAAATGGAACATCAATAAATCTTGATTATTGTAATATCACAGATTATGAAGTTCATCATCTTGATGTAAGGGAATTAAATTTATATGAAAAGGTTGATGCTGTTGTTACAGATCCTCCTTACGGTATTTCAACATCAACAGGTGGAGAAAAAAGTGAAAGTATTTTTCACCAATTTTTAGAATCGATATCTAAAAACATGAAGGAAAATGCATATTTATGTATAGCTTCTCCTCATTATCTTGATTTAGATAGTATTTTAAGAGATCTTGATTTTGAATTAATAGAAAGACATGAAATTAAAATGCATAGAAGTTTAACTCGTATTATTTCTGTGATTTGCAAAATAAATTAAATAGATATTTTGTTTTAAAAATTTATTTTTAAATTATTATTTTTAAATTATAAAAAAATTTATATGATTTTGAATAAATAGATACTAATAATAAAATACTAACAATAACAACAATATTATAATCTTAATCTGTAATTTTAATCTTATATTAATATTACTAGTATTAATAATTGTAATTTTAGTAATACTACTACTAATACTATTAACTACTAATACTATTATTATTACTAATATTACTGCCATTGCTACTACTATATACTAATATTACTAATACTAATACTAATGATAATAATAGTAATACAATTTATAATAATTATATATTCAAAGGGATTTTATGAAAAAATCAAAAATAAATGTGCTTGATACAACATTGAGGGATGGGGAGCAGACTCCTGGAATTTCACTTACTTCAAATGAGAAATTAAGAATAGCTACTAAATTAGATGAGATAGGAGTAAATATTATTGAAGCAGGTTCAGCTATTACTTCAATTGGTGAGCGAGAGGGGATAAAAACTATCACTAATGAAAATTTCAATGCTGAAATAGCTAGTTTTGCTCGTGCAATGCCGGTTGATGTTGATGCTGCTCTTGAATGTGATGTGGATAGCGTACATCTTGTTGTTCCTACTTCTGATTTACATATTGAACATAAACTTAAAAAAACAAGGGAAGAAGTTTTAAACCAAGCTATGAATGCAATAGAATATGCAATTGATCATGGACTTATTGTAGAGTTATCTTCTGAAGATGCTACTCGAAGTGATATGGATTTTCTCAAGAAAATCTTCAAAGAAGGAATAGCTATTGGGGCTCAAAGGATATGTGCTTGTGATACAGTTGGAATGCTAACTCCAGAGAAATCATTTGATTTCTATAATGAATTAAGTAAACTTGGAGTTCCTTTAAGTGTTCATTGTCATAATGACTTTGGTTTAGCTGTAGCTAATACTCTTTCAGCTATTAGGGCAGGAGCTACTGAATTTCACTCAACTGTCAATGGAATCGGGGAGCGTGCAGGTAATGCATCATTTGAAGAAACTGTTGTATCTCTTGCAACTTTATATGATAGTTATGAAACTGATATTGAAATAAACCAATTATATGATACTTCAAAACTTGTAGCGAGATTAACTGGTGTTTATCTCCAACCAAACAAAGCTATTGTTGGTGAAAATGCTTTTGCTCACGAATCTGGAATTCATGCAGATGGTGTAATTAAAAATGCTGCAACTTATGAACCGATTACTCCAGAACTTGTTGGTCACAGAAGAAGATTTGTTATGGGTAAACATATTGGAGAACATGGTCTTAGAAATAGATTAAAAGAGCTAAATTTAAATTTCAACCAAGATCAATGTGATGAAATATTTAAACGTGTTAAATCCCTTGGTGATTTAGGTAAATCTGTTACAGATGTTGATCTTCAAGCTATTGCAGATGATGTTTTAGAAATAGAAAGAGAAAAGAGAATAAAACTTGAAGAAGTCACAATTGTATCTGGTAATAAAGTTATACCTACTGCATCAGTTAAGTTAAATATTGATGATAATGATATTCTTGAAGCGGATGTTGGTGTTGGTCCAGTGGATGCAGCTATTGGTGCTGTTAAAAAAGGAATAGCTGACTTTGCTGATGTTGAACTTGAAGAATACCATGTAGATGCAATAACAGGTGGTACAAATGCACTTATAGATGTTATTCTTAAACTTAGATTAGGGGATAAAATAATTTCTGCAAGAAGTACGCAACCAGATATTATAAATGCAAGTGTAGAAGCATTTTTAAGTGGTGTAAATCGTTTATTAGAAAATGAGGATTAAATGAATAATAATACTAATATTAATACTAATAATACTAATAATAATAGTAATAATAGCAATAACCTTATTTTGAATACAGTGGAAATAGCTGGTTTTAAAACAGAAATAGCTAATATTCAAGAAACTCTTGATTTCATTGAAAAAATTAAATATAATTGTTGTGATGCCTGTATTATTCAGTTAATGGATGCAAAAGCAATAGCTGGAAAAAAACACATTGAACATGGAATATTACATGGAATGAATGCTTTTAAAAGAAAGGAAAATATAGCTAATGATATTGGAATTGAAATATGTATTAGAATTTCTGCACAAAGACAAATCTCAAAAGCATTGGATATTTTAGGTTTAAAAAAAGGTAAAATGGAAATAGTTGCAGTTTTAATAAATTGTCCAGATTATTTCATCGATGAATTAAATAGCTATTTTACAAGAGATGATGATGTTTTAGATCCTGATCTTTCAATATTAAAAGATATATATGATATTCCTCAAAAAGAATTAGAAACTCTTTCTTCTATAGATATAAATATAGCAGATGTTTTAATGGATAGAACTTCTGCTTTAATTGTAGAATTATAATATTCTTTATTATTACTATTTATTGATAAAGTTTTATTATTTCAATCATTTCATCTAAATTTTCTTTTGTTAATGAAGTAGGATCTAGATTTTTGATTTCAATAGCTATTCCTTTTATATTTAGTCTATTATAATTAGGACAGATTGTAATTATTGATTTACCTCCAACATTAAACTTAATTTTTAAATTTCTAAGTAATGTCGAAGGGTCACGTTTAGCTATTATGACATTTGTTCCTCTTTTATCTTCATGTACAACATTATCCAAATTATTTTTCATATACATTGTAGATTCAATAGTTTTTTTTAAATTATCACTACTGTGATCGATTTCAGTAAATATCCCTTTATAAGTTATGTTATTAGGTTTACATATTTTTAGAATTAATCGTGATTTTTCAAAGATTTCTTGTTTATTTGTACTTATAAACCCCCCATCTCCTACATTTATAACCTTGGGGGAACTTGTTGAACCAATGATTATATCGGAATACTTTTTATTGGCTAATTTTCTCTCGTTATCAGTTATTGCTCCAGATGCATCTTCAACAACTAATACATTATTTTCTAAACTCCAATTAGATATAGTTTCCATATTTTGCTCAGCAGTATAACCTGCAAAACTTGTTAAAAAAATAGCTGGTTCCTTATATTGGGATTTAGCCATAATCTCTTTTATATTTATATTTTCTAAAGATTCTTCTGTAATCAATCCTAAATCTGTTTTAATTTTAATTACTTCTTTATTAAGAAATTTCGCTATTTGTTTAAACCCATGCCATCCTCCCTGGTCAGGTATTAAAATCGGTCCTTCGATAGCATTCATAGTTGTTAAAATAGCTGCATTCCCACTATTAACTATTTTGGCATGGCGATGTCCAGTTGCAGCTATTATTTTACTTTCTGTTTCTATTGAATAGCTATTTTCTTTTTCTCCAAGTGAGGGATTTTCAGCTATTTCTGCCATAGCTAATCTAGTTTCTTTTGATGCTTGTTTATATTTTAGTTCCATACTATTTGGTTCCTTTGTTATTTCTTGATTTTTTTTATTTTATTTTTATTATTCTTATTATTTTTTTATTTTTTATTTTCTTATTTTATTATTTTTTTTATCTTCTATCTTTTATTTTCTTATTTTCCTATTTTTTAAGTTTTTTTGGGAGAGGAATGGTTATTATTTTAATTTTGATGCTTAGGATCTTTTTTAAAAAAATTATCTAATGTAGTTTGTTTTGATTGTAATAATTCTTTTAATAAATCACTAGTTTTCACATATTTACTGATAGGTATTTTTAATTTTGTTCCTAAATAGTTTAATGATTCTTTTAAACCTTCAAATTCTTTGTATGGTTGTTCCATTGCATATTTTACATTTTCTCTAACATTAAATACTCCGAGAGGAACATATCCTTCATAAGCTTCTCTAAGAACAATTACTCCTGCTTGAATATTTTGTTTTGCAAGTGAATCAAGAACAGCCATTTTACATGTGTAAAAGCACCCTCCAACACTCGAATATTCTTTTTTATCAGTATTAGTTTCATAATCAGAGAAAATCATCTCTTCTTTTCCAAGAATTTGAATAAACGCTTCCATCCATTCATACTGCCACTCCATTGGGAGTAATATTATTCCATAATAGTTTTTAAGACTACTAAATTCATATACTCTTGTTGTATCAAGAATAGGATTATTTCTAACTTCTTTAAGTAAGCTATTAGCTATTGAACTATCACATGCTGTAATAGACCATCGTGTTGGAACCAATCTTCTTCTTTTTTTAGTTCCAATAGCCCCAACAGAAAATGCTTTTTGCATAGCTGAAAAAGGAACATCTTTATTATGTAAATTCATTACAGCTTCTGTAGATTTAAGATCAGTGTCATAAAAAACTTTTTCTAATTGTTTATCCCAACGTACAGCATCAATATCAAACTTTTCAATAACTGCACTTGGTCCATGAGGAGTACTATCTTCGCTTAATGTTGTTCCACGTGGAGTTTTTTTAAATGCTGCTTCACTATCAATTGATTTAGATGCAAGAGAAATATCTTGTAATTTTTCAATAAACGGATTTTCAATATCTTTAATGCCAATAAGTTGTTTTCCTCTAACAAGATTTAGACGATAATTAATTATATCTTCTTGTGTTTTATTTTCACCAATCCATGATTCTGGTGAATCCATAATGGCTGTATCTCCTTGTTCTGGAACCATCATTGGACCTGCATAAACTTTAGGATAGCTCCATCTACCAATAAACACTGAAGGCGGCGTACTACCCTCTAAATCTTTACCTACTTTCACAGATTTCATTTGTATTTTATCTGTTAATTTTTTTAAATAGGCATTTTTAGAATTAATCATAACTATCAATTATTTAAATTATTTTATGTATGCTTAAATTAATACTTAAATTATTTAATATGTCTTTCATTATTAATCTATTTTTCTTATTTCTAATTTTTTTATTTCTATTTTTGTTGCTATTAATTTCTATTTATGTTATTTGTACTTTTATTTTATCTTATCTTATTTTTAATTTATTAAATTCGTTGTAATTATAAATAATACTCATAATACTAAATAAGACTAAATAATAATAAAATAATAATCAAAAAATCAAAAAATCATAATAAAACTCAATAATAAATATACAATAATAAGTGTAGAATAGTTAATAATATAAATAATGTTAATTTCAATGTGATTAATAGATATATTAATAGCTATATTATCACTATTATTACTATTAATAATATTAATTCTATTAACACTATTATTTTTACTAATAATGTTATTAATATTACTATTAATTTTAATATTAATAATAGTAGTATTAATAGTACTAATAATAAGAATATTAATAGGAACAATAGCAATAGCAATATCAATAGCAGTAGTAATAACAATAACCATAGTAATAATAATAGTAATAATAACAATAATAATAATTTAAAGAGATAATATCCTTTTTATTATTTTTTATTTTTTTTATTATTTTTGATATCGTGTATAAATAGAGTATTGAATTAAATGGATAAAATCGACAAAAAAGAAGTGCTTCGAAAAAAGAGAGGACAAGTGTCTAAGGAAGATATTTCTAAATTTAATGAGGAATATATTGATAAAGCCAATGATGAATTAATAGCTTTACTTAAAAGCAAGGATTCTCAAAAAAGAACACTATCTATTTATTTATTAGGTGAAATAAATGATAAAATAGCTATTCCTTATTTATCACAGCTATTTTTAGAAGAAAAAGCATTATATACGAGATTAGCTATTTCAGAAGTTTTAGCTAATTTTGGTGAAGATGCAGTTCCTTCATTAATTAATTTACTTGGTAAAATTGGAAACAACCAAGAAAAAAGCTTACCTGAAAAATATTTTAATAAAAAAAGTTTTCCTCTTCCAAGAGATTTAGCTACAAGAACCTTAACTAAAGTTGGTAAAATAGCTATCCCTTTTTTAATAGAATTTCTAGATAAGAAAATTTCAAATATAAATGATATGGAAATTTTCAGAAAAGAACAAGCTATTGATGCTCTTGGAGCAATAGCCTATAAATATGGAGATCATAGGTCATTAAATTCTTTGGAAAAATTAGGAAAAAATGAACTATTAATCAAAAATAAAAAATATATAATTCAATGGAAAATAATAAGGGCATGTTGTGGATTTAAAAATAATGAAAAAGCATTAAAAATTTTATTTTTAATTTTAAATAATATTAATAAAACTAATAATTCTAATAATATTAATAAGATTATTAATTGCAATACTGATTATAATTGTAATTATAATTGTAATGTTAAGGATATTATTACTAATAATTATGGTTATACTTATAATTTTGATAATACTTTTGATAATAATTCTAATAATAGCTATTTTTATCCTTTTTATTGGGAAGCTATTCGTTCAATTGGACAAATTGGAATAGTAAATAACGAAGTAATTAATTTTTTTGATTCTTTTAGAGATAATACCAATACTCAAATTAAATTAGCATTAAAAATAGCTAAAAATTCTTTAAAATTATATTAAATTGAATATATTAAATTTAAATTTTAAAATAAAAAATAAAAATAGAAATAAAAATAGAGATAATTTAGTAATAAGGATAGGGAGTCATACTACTAAATATGTCTAAAACTAATGTCATATAAATGAATATGATGAAGATAACTAAAATTATGCCAAGTAACATAATTAAGATTTCTCCATTACTAAAACTTCTTCTAATTGGGAGATTAGGTTCTCTTTTTCTCCAAAATTCATTAATGGACTCTTGTACATTTATTAATGTCCACATTCCAAGAGTTCCAAACCAAGATCCTAAAAATAACCAAATCAATGTATTTAATCCAGAAGAATAAGATTCGATACCTTCTCCTTGAATGAAGTT
>JAISIQ010000088.1 GCA_031261945.1 Methanobrevibacter sp. | reverse complement strand
CTATTTTATCATTATCATCAAATCCATGAACCCTAAGACCATAAGCTACATTTTCAAATATAGATTTAGGAAATGGATTTGGTTTTTGAAAAACCATTCCTACTTTTTTTCTTAAGTCTACTACATCTATTTTTGGATTATATATTTCTTCCCCATCTAATAATATCTCACCATCATGACGAAAATTAGGAATCAAATCATTCATACGATTTAATGTCCTAATAAAAGTTGATTTACCACAACCTGATGGTCCAATTAGTGCAGTGACAGTGTTTTTAGGTATCTCTGTATTAATATTTTTAAGAATCTGGGCATCTCCAAAGTATGTATTTAAATCTTTTACTTCTATTCTATTCATAATAACCCCTTATAATCCAATTTTTAATAATAAATTTAAAATAATTAAATAATTAATATAATTTATAATTAATATAATTAAAATTAATAATTTAATAATTAATAATAATTAATAGTTGTTTTCACTCATGCTAATATCTACTTATAGTATTCTATTTAATTTTTGAATAATATTTGAATAATATAAGTATAAATAATTATGTAAACCATAATAAAAATATTTTAACTTATCTCCCCATAATTTTATCTTGATATCTATCAACAATATAATTTGAAATTATTGTTATTGCTAGTACAAATATAACAAGTACTGCTGCAGTTCCATAAGCATTATCAAGAGAAATTCCTTCAGTAGCTAAAACATACAAATGTAAAGGTAGTGGCCTTCCAGGATCAAATATAGATAATGGCATAGATAAAGAAGAACCTACTGCAAACATAACTGCTGCTGCTTCAGAAATAGCTCGTGTCATTCCTAAAATTATTCCAGTGACAATGCCTGGAATAGCTGCAGGTAAAACTACCCTATAAATTGTTTGCCATTTTGTTGCCCCTAAACCATAACTTCCTTCACGATAAGAGCTAGGTATTGAAGAAATTGTAACTTCAGCTACCTGAAATATAGTCGGAAGAGCCATTAATGCTAAAACTAAACCTCCAGAAAGGATTGACCACCCAAAACCAAGGAATATTACAAAAAAGGACAATCCAAAAAGTCCAAAAACTATTGATGGAATTGAAGCAAGCGTTTCTGCACCAAATCTTATTAATTTAGTTATTTTATTCTCTCCAGAATATTCTGACATATATACTGCAGCACCAACTCCCAATGGAGTAGCTACAATACCTGCAATAATAGTAACATAAATACTAGAAATAATCATTGGGAATATTCCACCAGATTTTCCAGAATCAATAGGATTTCCAAAAATAAATTCAAGATTTACTGCTGGAAGACCTTTTATCAAAATATATCCCAAAATAAGAACCAATATTAAAATTGTGATTATTCCTGAAAGAATAAAAACAGCATTCATTATTTTTTGAGATATCTTAGGAGATAATAATTTAATAGACATTGCTTACCTCCTCAAATGCCATAGCTTCACAGTTAGCTTCACAATTATAATTAATATCACAACAATTAACAGGATTATAAATAATCTCTTCCTTAATCATCCCCCTATCTATCACTATAGAAGTCATAAGGATCCTCCTCCAATGTCAACCTTATATTTATGTTGTATATAATTTGCAATTAAAAGAAGAAGAATAATAATCAAAAATAAAACTATAGCTGTTGCAAATAATGCATTATAATGAAGACCAGTTGCATATCCCATTTCAATAGCTATATTAGAAGTTAATGTTCTAACTGGATCAAAAATAGAGTTTGGAATTTGTACAACATTTCCTGCAACCATTATCACTGCTAAAGTTTCACCAATAGCTCTCCCCATTCCTAAAATTATAGCAGTTATAATTCCTGGAAGAGCTGCTGGGAAAATAATACGACGAATAGTTTGCCATTGGGTTGCTCCAAGACCTAAAGAAGCTTCCCTATATTCATGAGGAACATTTCTTAAAGAGTCTTGAGATATAGTTATTATAGTTGGTAAAATCATAACTGCTAAAATTAAAGAAGCTGTAAACATACTAAATCCAGTTCCTCCAAAATTTTCCCGAATTATAGGAACAAGAACTATTAACCCAAAAAATCCATAAACAACAGAAGGAATTCCAGATAAAGTTTCAATAACTGGTTTTAAAACTTTTCTTACCTTATTTGGAGCTACTTCTGCCATGAATATTGCGCAAAGAAGAGATAAAGGAACTGCCATAAGTAGAGAAAGTAATGTTACAAAAATTGATCCTATTATCATTGGAAATACACCAAAATCTCCATCTGTCGGAGCCCATTCAAATCCAAAGAGTAAATTGAAAAACCCATAATCCTCAAAAGCAGGAAGTCCTTCAAGCAATATAAATGAGATAATTAGAAATATAAAAATAATAGAAAGAATAGCTGTTATAAACAACCCTTTTTCTATAAAAAACTCTGAAATTTTATTTTTATCCATAATAAGCCTCTTTAATATAAATAATTTTTTACAAAATAATCAAATATTAGGGTGATAATGTTTAATTTAGTAATCAATCTTTTAAATTTTAATCTTCTAAATTGGAATAATTTTTTCATCTTCTATGATTTTAGTTCCTTCTGGAGATTTAATCCATTTTAAGAATTCTTGTACAATTTCTGATTGATTTTCTATTGTTCCTTTAATAAGGAATAAAAACGGTCTTTGAAGTTCATAGTCACCACTAGCTATTGTTATTTCCGTTGGAGAGATTCCTTCAATATTCAATGCTTTTACATCATCACTCATATGAGCAAAAGATACAAAACCAATAGCACCAGGATCAGACGATACAGATTGTTTAACAGATTCAGTAGAACTTTGAACAATTGCATCTTTTCTTATCTTTGTATTATCCATAACTATATCTTCAAAAGCTGATCTGGTTCCAGAGCCTTCTTCACGAGTAATAACATGAATATCTAAATTAAGGCCATTATTAGGACCATTAGCATTATTAGAATTACTAAAACTGCTGGATTCTCCTACATCTTTCCAATTTTTAATATTACCATTGAAAATATTTCTTATTTCTTCAATTGTTAAATCAGATATTGGATTTTTATTATTTACTGCAACAACAATTCCTTCTTTTCCTATTTCTATTTCAGTTATATTATCTTTTTCATCAGAAGCTAATTCTTTAGAACTCATACCAATATCAGTTATTCCTTGATCTACACTTCTTATACCCATTCCAGAACCCCCACCTTGAACATTTATTCTGAGGTCTTGGTTGAGACCTTGTTTTATTTTTGTGAAGTTATCTGCTAATTTTTCTGCAACAGGTTGAACAGAAGTAGAACCAACAATATCTATCCGTTCGTAGCTTGCATTAGGATTGATTAATAAATAAGCAAAAATAATAACTAAAACAATTACTATTATTTTCTTATACATTGAGTTCATATCATTACACCAAGAATAGTCATTATAAAATATTATAAAATATTTTGA
>JAISIQ010000195.1 GCA_031261945.1 Methanobrevibacter sp. | reverse complement strand
ATAACTTTTATAATTGAGGGCTGGTAGCTCAGATGGTAGATCGTCGCCTTGGCATGGCGGAGGCCCCGGGTTCAAATCCCGGTCAGTCCATTTATAATTAATTAATAATAATTATAATAATTACTTATATAAATTAGTATCATAATTTAAGTAATCATTAGATATAGGAGTTTTAAATGCCTTTCATAGCAGAAAACCATTTTCAATTTATATTAGAAATAGGGGCAATAATATTTGCTACAATTATTTTTACAATAAATTTAGTTCCAATTTCTCTTAGTATAATAACTTTCTTATCTCTGTTCTTATCAGTAGGTTTTACACTACTTTTTGGTGCTGATTTACTTATGCTCTTTTTATCTTTTGGACAAAATGAATTTACTCACCCATTTGGCCCAATAGCTTTACTTGCAATAATAACTGCTTTGGCATCTTTAAAAGTAATGGAAAGTTCTGGTGTTAATGTAACTGGCTTAAAGAAATTAGTTTTTGGTCTTTTAATAGCTATAACTATATTTGGGGGATTAATGCATAGGTCCTTTTTATTATTATGGTTACTTGGTTTATTTATAGGATATTTCATTATTTCAAAATCATTTAGACAAAAATCATTTTTAACTTTTAAAAGAATACTCATGTTTTTAGGAATAGGTGCAGGAGGATTTCTGACTCTTGAAATACTTTCTCAAGTTTTAAGTATGGATGTTTTCAGTCCACTACTTAGAATAGCTAGAATCGAACAAAACTCTCTACCAAGTTTAAAGATGGTTCTTCAAAATACTCAATTAATTGGTCATACACCAGGATCGGCATTTTGGGGAGCTCAAGATACAGGATTTGCTTCAGGTTATATTAGCTTACCAATGTCATTTATAATAATGTTTGGATTACCATTCCCTCTTTTTTATGGGCTTTTAGTTACTAAAAAAGATATGGTAGATTATATGCTTCCAGGAATTTTTGGATATGCTTTTGACTTTGGTTATTTAGGTTTAATAGCTCTTTTAGGCCTATCTATCATAACTATTGTAGTTGGACTAAAAATGCTTAATGTTTATAGGACTAAAAGAGAAAAAAATAATAAAAAATATTTAGGAAGGGAAGTTCTTTTAATAGGCTCACTTTCAGCATTTATAGCTCAAGCATTAATTGGTTTGTTTATATTTAATCGTTCTATTAATGGAACTGCTTTATTAACATTCATTGTTTTATCAGCATTAGTTATTGCTCATGTTGTAACATTAAAACGAGACTAATAATAATCATAATCACTATTAATTTATAATCACTATTAATAATTTTAAAGGAAAAATTTTATGAAAGCATTAATTTTGTTAGGATGTCCAGAATCTCCATCTCAAACTCCTATGGCTGTTTATGCATCTTATAAATTAAATAAACTTGGCTATGATGTAACAATAGCTAGTACTCCAGCAGCTTCAAAACTTTTAGAAATATCAGATCCTGAAGGAATTTATATTAAAAACAGAATAAATATTGATAAGTCATTATCTAATCTTGATGAAGGACAATATGGTTTATTAGTAGGTTTTGTACCTAAGGATGCAGCTGCTTCTTATTTTGTTACTTTTTACCATATATTACAAACTAAATCAATAGCTATTGTTTTTGAAAAAGATCAAGATATTTTAGATAATCTTACAAATATTATAGAAGAAAGCACTGAAGCAGATATTGTTTCAATAAGAGCTTATCATAATCCTACTCCTATCAGAGTTAAATTTGATAAAGCAATAGCTAAATTAGGGGATAATTAAATGTCTTTTTGTTTAGATACTTATCTTCAGCAATCTGATGATTATGGTATATTATTATCAAGAGCTGGTTTTAAAGATTGTGCAAAAATTATTAATGAAAAATCTGAAGAAGTTTGGCATGTAAATGCTGGTGAAACTGTTTTAGGTGCAAGAATTATTGGAATTCCTCCTATTCCTATTGGAGTAAATCCTAAAAAGCACACTATTATTATTTCTTATACAAAACCTTGTCATGGAACTGCTGCTATTGAAATTCCAGTTAAAGATGAAGACATCGAAGAAATTTGGAAAGTAGTTAATGAAAATACAAGAAAATAGCTTATTTGTTGATTATTTAAAGAATATTTATGATCTAATTTTGAGGATAATATGATTAGTACTGTTGTTGGTAGTTATCCAGTTTATAAAAAAGAAAAAACAACTAAAGATAAACTTCTTTCTGCTATTGGTCTTTATGATCCTTGTAAAATAGCTATTTATTATGCAGTGGAACAACAACTAAAAGCAGGAATTGATATTATTTCTGATGGCCAAGTAAGAGGAGAAATGGTTGAGATTTTTGCAAAAGAAATTCCTGGATTTAAAATTGAAGGAAATACATATGTAATTAATTCTAAAATAGCTAAACCTCATAATTCTATAGGGTCTAATGATTTAAAATTAGCTATTAATTATTTAAAAAAAATCACAAAAGAAATGGATTTATCAAAATCTGAAATAGCTAAAAAAGGAGTAAAAGGAATAATAACAGGTCCTTCTACTATTGTTCAATCATCACGAATAGGTCCGATTTATAAAGATAAAAATATAGCTATTATTGATATGGCAAAAGCACTTAAAGAAGAATGTTTATCTCTTGAAAAGGCAGGAGCAAAGCTTATTCAAATCGATGAACCTTTTTTATCCATTGGTTTAATTGATATGGAAATAGCTAAAGAAGCAATAGCTATTATAACAAAAGAATTATCTATTCCTGTTTCTATGCATTCTTGTGGTGATATTTCTAATGCTTTTTCTGATTTTATTAATTTTGATGTAGATATTATTGATTGTGAATTCGCTGGGCATCCACGAAATATTGATGTTTTAGAAAAATATGCAAATGATCTTGGTTCTAAAAAAATAGGATTAGGTTGTATAGATACTAAAAAATCTAATATTGAATCTATTGATGAAATAGCTCATTTAATTAAAAAAGGTGTCGATATTGTAGGTAAAGAAAATTTATATATTGATCCTGATTGTGGTATGAAGCTATTTAATAATGATATCGCCTTTTCAAAGCTTAAAAATATGGTTGAAGCAATGAAATCATTAGAATAGCTATTATTATTATTATTACTTTTTTTATATTATTATTAATATTATTATTAATGCAGTTACTGGTCTTATTACTATTATTACACTTATTACTATTATTAATAATGATATTATTTTTAATATTATTAACAATATAAATAAATCTTATTTTAATTATTATAATTATTCTAATTATAAAATTCTAATTATAAAAATTAGAAATAATACTTATATATCTAAAAATATATATTCTAAGTATATATTCTAAACACATATTCTAAATATGTATCTTTAAAATACATATATAAAATTACATATCTTAAAATACATATCTTAAATTATTTATCTTAAAATAGTACTGATTGAGGTTAAAAATGGCTACATTAATTGAAGTAGATGAAATAGCTGACGGTTGGGAAACATTGGTTAAAAAGATCATGAAAGAAGGTCAAGATATCAATGATGAAAGAGGTTCCCTAACAAAAGAGATTTTAAATGTCATGGTTTCTATTAAAAATCCTCTTGGTTCTTCATCTAATGATTTTTTTAATATTAAATCTAAAGTTTCCGATATTTTAGATATTCGTGTTCCAGAAGGTTATTTTTGGGAAGGGGATAAATTAAAAACATATAGTGAACAATTCATTAGTGCTGATAGACAAGGTTTTGTTTATACTTATGGAAATCGTTTAAGAGCTCATTTTGATGAAGTCGATCAAATAGCTGAAGCAATTAATAGATTAAAAGATTGTGAAGAATCAAGAAGAGCACTTTCAATTACTTGGGACCCTACAATTGATTCTAAAAGCGAGGAAGTTCCTTGTATGATTTTAATCGACTTTAAAATTAGAGATAATAAACTTCAAACAACAGCTCTTTGGAGAAGTCATGATATCTACGGTGCATGGTTTCCAAATGCAGTAGGTTTAACATATCTTGCTCAATATGTAGCTGGAAAATTAGATATTGAAATTGGATCAATTACAATCCATTCTATTAGTGCTCATATTTATGAAGTTAATTTTGATGAAGCTAATAATTTTTTATAATTTTTCATAGTTTTTAATAGTTTTTAATAATTATAATAGCTTTAATCACACTTTTAACTATTTTTAATAGATTAATGATTCATAATTTTAATAACTATAATAATATTAATACTAATACTAATAATAGTAATAATAATATTAATTATAATTTTAATAATAATTATTTTAATTTTAATTTATAATTTTAATTGATTTAATTGCTTTTTATCAGTATATTTCTTTTTGTATTGTTTTTGTAATTCTTCTTGTTTTTTTAATTTGTAATAGTGTTATGTATAATTAATAATTTTATTAGTAGTGATTTTATTAGTAATATTATATGTATTATTATTAGTCCTATTATAGTACTATTAGTACGATTATTGTTATTAATGATAATTTAAATTTAGTTAATAAATAGTAATAAATATTAATTTTAATTAATATGAAATTTAATAATAAAATTTTAAATATAACAAAGATAAATTAAATATATATTAAAATTATATTAAAAATTATAGAATGATTATAGAATAATTATGGAATGATTAAAAGGATATTTAGTCTTCAAATAATAATTTTATATTCAAAATAAAACGTGATTTTCATATAAGAGGTAAAAAAAATGCTTAGTGTTAATTTAGAAGCTAAAAAAACAACTGATGTAATGATTGAAAAAGCAGATGAACTTAATATAGCTGTTTCAAAATTAGGAAATGGTGCAACTATTATTGATTGTGGTGTAAATGTTGATGGTAGTTTAAAAGCAGGAGAACTTTATACAAAAGTTTGTCTCGGTGGTCTTGCTGAAGTAGGTATTTCTATACCTGGGGACTTATCTGAAAAATTTGCATTACCTTCTGTTAAGATTAAAACTGATTTTCCAGCTATTTCAACTTTAGGTGCTCAGAAAGCTGGCTGGTCTGTTAGTGTAGGTGACTTTTTTGCATTAGGTTCTGGTCCTGCAAGAGCTTTATCTAAAAAACCAGCTGAAACTTATGAAGAAATAAATTATGAAGATGATGCAGATATAGCTATTTTAACTCTTGAATCTGATACTTTGCCAAATGATGAAGTTGCAGAAGCAATAGCTAAAGATTGTAATGTAGATGTTAAAAATGTGATTTTGCTTGTAGCTCCTACTTCTTCTCTTGTTGGTTCTATTCAAATAGCTGGAAGAGTTGTTGAAAATGGAACATATAAAATGTTAGAAGCTTTGCATTTTGATGTAACTAAAGTAAAATATGCTGCAGGAATAGCTCCAATAGCTCCTATTGACCCAGATGGATTAAAAGCTATGGGTAAAACAAATGATGCAGTTCTCTTTGGTGGAAGAACTTATTATTATATTGACTCTGAAGAAGGAGACGACATAAAAGAGCTAGCTGAAAAACTGCCTTCATCTGCTGCTGATGGTTATGGAAAACCTTTCTTTGATGTATTTAAAGAAGCAGATTTTGATTTCTATAAGATAGATAAAGGAATGTTTGCTCCTGCTGAAGTTGTTATTAATGATTTAAGAACTGGTGAAATGTTTAGAGCAGGATATATTAATGTAGATCTTTTAAAGAAATCTTTTGGTTTAGATTAATCTAAGCCAATTCATTATTTTTATTTTTTTATTTAACCCTATTTTATTTTTATTTAGCTCTTTTTAGTAATATTTTTGCATTTTTGATAATATTTAATAATATCTTATT
>JAISIQ010000059.1 GCA_031261945.1 Methanobrevibacter sp. | reverse complement strand
TACAAATATTAACAAATATTAATTTTATAGGATATTAATCTAAACAATATGAAATTTATTTAGGTAATTTAAGGAATTAAAGAAATGTCGACGAATCTGTATTTAGAAATATTAATATTAGCTATTTTAATTATATTAAATGGACTATTATCAATGTCTGAAATGGCTGTTGTTTCATCAAGAAGATCTAAACTTCAGCAAATGCAAAAAGAAGGGAAAAAGCATGCAAAAACAGCTATTGATTTAATAGAAGAACCTAATCAATTTTTATCCACAATCCAAATTGGAATTACTCTTATTGGAATATTAACAGGGGCAGTTGGTGGAGCAACTGTTGCTGAACCTCTTTCAAAGATTTTAGTTCAATATATTCCACATGGTGATGTAATAGCTGTACTCTTAGTAGTTATAATTACAACTTATTTTACACTTATTATTGGAGAGCTAGTACCAAAAAGAATTTCATTAAATAATCCTGAAAAAATAGCTGTTAAAACAGCTAAATATATGAAAATTTTATCTAAACTTTGTAGCCCTCTTGTAACTATTTTAAGTAAATCTACTGACTTTGTTTTACGACTTATTGGATCAAAAAAAGCAAAAGAAAATGTAGTTACAGAAGATGAGATTAAACTTTTGATTGAAGAAGGAATAGAAGATGGAACAATTGAAAAAGAAGAAGAAGATATTATTAAAAGAGTGTTTCGTCTTGATGATCAAAAAGTTGATATGTTAATGACTCCACGAACTGATATTGTTTGGATAGACTTAGATGAAGGAATAGATGAATTAAAAAAGAAAATCATTGAAAGTGAGAGGTCTATTTTTCCAGTAGCAAGAGATGATTTAGATAATGTTCTTGGTGTTGTTCAAACAAAGGATATTTTAAGTTCATTATTTATTGATGGAGATTTAGATTTAGAATCTTGTTTAAAACACCCTTTAATTGTTCCAGAAAATCTTCCTTCTTTAGATATATTAAATAGATTTAAAGAAAATAAAGAATATGTCCATATGGCTTTAGTTGTAGATGAATATGGTAGTGTAGAAGGTCTTATTACTTTAAATGATATTTTAGAAGGGATTGTTGGAGATATTCCAGGAATTGATGAAACTGATGATCCAACAGCTATTGAAAGAAAAGATGGATCTTGGTTAGTTGATAGTGGTTTTGCTATTGATAGATTTAAAGAGCTATTTGAAATTGAAGAGGAAATGCCTCAAGAACAAGAAGACAATTACACAACTCTTGCAGGATTTGTTTTAAGCTATTTGGGAAAAATACCCGAAACAGGAGAGCTATTCCAATGGGCAGACCTTGAATTTGAAATTATTGATATGGATGGGCACCATGTTGATAAAATTTTAGTAAAAAAAGTTGAAACATCTAAAGATAAAGAAATAGAGGATGAAAATATTGAAGAATAGCTATTTTTATTTTTATTCTTAACTTTTATTACTCTTTATTACTTTTTATTACTTTTTCTTATTTTGTTTATTTTTTTATTTATTATGGATTGTTTATAATTTTTATAATTTCACAAGCCATACAAACATTAGAAGAAGTTGGTTCTCCACATATTTCACATTCATTAGGTATAACATTTGTAGATTCAATATCAAACATTTTTTTGAAAGAATTTAGGATATTTAGCTTTGTTCCAGGATATTTTGATTCTGTATTATTTAAAAAATTCTTTGTTTTTGCTCTAAGTGAAAGACTTGAATAAGGACATTCATCTAAATGAATAGCTATTTCATTCATTATTGCCCAAGTACCAACATCTTTTTCAGCAGTGTTCCACAATGGTTTAATTCGAGGAATAAGTTTTGGATGGATTGTATCAAGTTTTGGTCCAAATTTTGCAAATTTCATAGTATCTGCTCTTGCAAAACTCATTAAAAATGATTGTATTTCATCATCAAGATTATGGCCTGTAGCCATTGTATCTGCACCAATTTCATAAGCAGTTTTATTAAGGATATTTCTTCTAAAAACCCCACAAGGAATACAAGCACTTTTAAATTTAGTATAAATATCATCAAGATTAAAATCAAATTCTTCTTTAAATGATTTTTCAACAAGTTCAATACCTAATTCCTTTGCATTAGATCGTGCTGTTTCAATTCCATGGTTTCTATATCCATGAATTCCTTCATCAACAGAAATAGCTATTATATCAAAATCAACAAAATCAGAATCTTTTTGCATCTGTGCTAATGCATGAAGGGTTAATACACTATCTTTTCCACCAGATAAAGCAATAGCTATTAAATCTCCTTTTTTTATGAGATTATATTCAGTTATTAAACTTCTTATTCTAGAAAATAGCTCTTTATTAAAAGATTCTTTGTTTAGGACGGTCATTTATTTTCACAATATTTTTTATTTTTACTTTTACTTTTAGTTTTAGTTTTTTTTATTTTTATTTTTATAGATAAACTTTTTATTTAATAAATACATAAATATTTTCATGATAACTGCAGATTTTACTATCCTTCCAGTTGGAACCGATGGAACTGATTTAGGCGAATATGTAGGAATAGCTGTTGAAATAATTAAGGATTCTGGTCTTAATTATGAGCTTACAGGAATGGGAACTCAAATTGAAGCTGAAACTCTTGATGAATTATATGAAGTTGTTAAAAAAGCTCAAGAAGCTATTTTTGATAAAGGTTCAAATAGAGTTTATTCTGTTTTAAAAATTGATGATAGAAGAGATAAAAATAATCGGAGTTTACAAGATAAAATAAATACAGTAAATGAAATTGTAAACAAATAATAGATATAAATAAGAGATATGGATATAGCTAATAATAGCTAATAAATAGATAATAAATAATAGCTAATAAATATGAATAAAATATTCATGAATAAAATATTTTATAAAAATAAAAGATTTAATAAAAATTAAGTAAATTTATCAGAAGCTTCTTTTAAAACTTTAATAATTTCATCAAGATCTTTTTTTGTTAAACTTGGATGAACTGGTAGGGAAACAACACTAGATGCAGCATCTTCTGTATGTTCAAGTTCCTCATCATAACCAAGTTCTAAATATAGTTCTTGTTTGTATATGGGGATTGGATAATGAATACCAGTTCCAATTCTATTGTCATTTAGGAATTTAACCCAATCGTCCCGATTTCCTTCCTCTATTTTTATAGTATATTGATGATAAACATGTTTATTATCATCAAGTTCTTGAGGAATAGCTATTCCTTCAACATCAGCTAATTTTTCATTTAAATAGCTAGCATTATCTATTCTCTTTTTATTAAAGTCATCAATCTTTTCAAGTTGAGCAAGACCAATAGCTGCTGCTATATCAGTCATTCTAAAATTAAAACCAAGTATCTCATGTTTATATCTTTCTGTTTCTCCATGAGCTTTGATAATTCTTGCTTTCTCAGCTAGTTCGGGATTATTTGTAGTTATCATTCCACCTTCACCAGTTGTCATGTTTTTTGTAGGATAAAAACTAAAACAAGCCATATCTCCAATAGCTCCAACTTTCTTATTTTTGTAAATAGCTCCATGAGCTTGTGCTGCATCTTCAATTACAAAGAGATTGTGCTTTTTAGCTATTTTCATAATTTTTTCCATATCTGCTGCTTGTCCATATAGCTGAACAGGCATAATAGCTTTTGTCTTTGAAGTAATAGCTGCTTCAATTTTATCAGGATCCATTGTATATGTTTCAGGATCAATATCTATAAAAACAGGTTTAGCTCCAGTATAAAGAATAGAATTTCCAGTAGCTGCAAAAGAAAAAGGACTTGTAATTACTTCATCACCTTCTCCTACTCCACAAGCAAGAAGAGCTACATGTAATGCAGTTGTACCAGAACTAGTAGCTATTCCATATTTAGTTCCTACAAATTTAGCAAATTTCTCTTCAAACTCCTTTGTTTTAGGACCTTGTGCAATAAATCCTGATTTCAATACTTTAACTACTTCTTCTATTTCTTCATCACCAATAATAGGATTTGCAATTGGAATATTATCTTTTGCCATTGATACACCTTATAATAACTATTAATAGTTTTAAAATTATAAATTATAATAAAATTATAATAAATTTATTTATAATATTTTTTATATTATTAATATTATTAAAATTAATATTATTAAATTATTTATAATAATATTATTTATAATAATGATTATGAATGATTATAATATTTATAATTAATATTATATAAATAATAAGAAATAATAGGACTTAAAATAATAAATTAGAACTATTAAATATAGAACTATATTAATCATGTGATTGTAATGGGTAAGGAAGAAAAAATAGCTATTAGTGAAGAAAATATAGAAACAATCGAAGAAGGTTTAGTTAAAATACAAATACCTAGTTTTGAGAAAGTTTCATCTAAAGCTCCTGTTTTTTATAATTCTAAAATGGAATTAAATAGAGATATTTCAATTTTAGCTTTAAAAACATTTCAAAAAGAAATTAATAATGAAATAGCTATTTGTGATGTCTTTGGTGGGAGTGGAATCAGGGGGATTCGTTATAAAAAAGAAATAGATAATGTTTCTGATGTTGTGGTTAATGATATTAGTTCTTTAGCTATTGAATTTGGAAAAATTAATGCAAATATTAATTCTCTTGAAATAGACTTTGAACAAAAAGAAGCTAATATTTTGCTTCGTGAAAATAGAGGAAAATTTGATGTAATTGATATTGATCCATTTGGAACTCCTTCTTATTTTGTTGATTCTGCAGGATATTCTCTTAAAAAAGATTCACTTCTTTGTATAACTGCTACTGATACTTCTGCTCTTTGTGGAACTTATAAAGAACCATGTATCCGTAAATATAATTCAAAACCATATAAAAGTGAATATTGTCATGAAAATGGAATTAGAATTTTAGCTGGTTTTGTAGCTTTGACACTTGCAAAATATAAAAAATATATTGAAATTAAGCTATCTCATAGTAGTGAACATTATATGAGGCTTTATATAAAAATTAAAAAAGGTTCTGCAGCTACTGATGAATCATTAGATAATAATATTGGTTATATTTCCCATTGCAAAAAATGTCTTTATAGAATAGCTATTTCTGGAATAGCTAGTCCAATTGATGAGCTATGCCCAATTTGTGGCGAAAAAATCCAAATAGCAGGACCTCTTTGGATTGGAAAAATTCAAAATCATGATTTTATAGATAATATGCTCAATGACCTTAGTAATGAAACTACTTATTTAAATACAGAAAATAAAATAGCTAAATTATTAAATAGCTGTCTTCTTGAAGCTGATGCACCAATTACTTTCTATGATGTCCATGTAATTTGTAAAAATCTCAAAATCAGCGCTCCTAAATTAGATGATATAATAACTAAATTAGAAGAGGAAGGTTTTTTAGCTATTAAAACCCATTTTAATCCTATTGGAATTAAATCAGATGTTGATATAGAAAGATTTAAAGAAATTATTCTTTCTTTAATTAAATAGCTATTTTTGGAATGAGTATTTTGTTTTGAATGGCTGTTTATATTTATATTCATATTCATATTTCTATTTATATTTCTATTTTTTATATTCCTATTTTTATTTCTATTTTTATTAGGTCAAAGACTGACAATGTTACTGTTCTGTCATTAAATAGATAAATATATTAATAACTTTGATAATAAACAGCATTACCTAAAAATATTTTATATAAAATATTTAGGGGTTTATGAGGTGAAAAAAATGAACGTTACGGAACTTTTTAAAAATTCATTAACCTACCCAGCAGACAACTGGAAGCAGTTATTGATTTTGGGCGTATTAACTATACTTGTAAGTATATTTGTAGTTTTAGAAGCATTGGGTCTTGGATTAACTCAATATTTAAGTGCATATATTTTATCTACAATTTCAATGATAGTTGCATTAGTTGTTGGATTCGTTGTTTCAGGATATCTTCTTAGTGTAACTAAAAAGACAATAGCTAATCCTGGAGGCGAAGCTCCTGAATTTGATTTGGTTACAAACATTATAGATGGGATTAAAGTTTTAATTTTAGGAATAGTGTATTATATAATTCCACT
>JAISIQ010000127.1 GCA_031261945.1 Methanobrevibacter sp. | reverse complement strand
AATTATTATTCATCCTCTTTTTTAGCATCTAAAGGTAAAACCTTTTTTTCAAGCTCCAATGCAGCTATATCTATTGGATCAATAGAGTCAGTTACTGGAACTAAAGGTTTAGCTCCCATAGATAATTGAAGAGCTCTTGCTCCTAAGAGCCTAGCTTTTTCAAATCTTGTTAATTTGCTTGTAGCCATGACCAAAATCTCCATATTCTCCATATATTTATTTCATATTTATTATCTATTCCCATGTTTCTACATGAGTAATTAGCATTCTCCTACAACAATATCGTTTAAGACCCATATCATCAAGAATAGCTTTTGACTCTTCACCATCAGCTATTCTACCATTGTATTCATCAAAAAATGCAGAAACAGGTTTTCCACAGCTTATACATCGTATAGGAATCATATTAAATCATCATTTTCCTTTTTCTATCTGTAACTTTTCTGTTTACGAGCTCTTGCACCAGGACCGCCGTATTTTTTAGGTTCAGAACGTCTTGGATCCCCAACTAACATAGTTCTGTCATATTGAACGAATTTTTCCTTAAGATCCATATCATTAGTCCATTGAACTAATCCTTTTGCAATAACCATACGTGCAGCTTCAGCTTGTCCCATTACTCCTCCACCAAATACTTTAACATTGATATCAACATTATCAGCAATATCTCCAGCTAAAGCTAAAGGTTCGGTTAATTTTAATCTTGCAAGCTCTGGAGAATAAAGTTCAATCGGATATTTGTTAATTCTAACTCTACCTTTACCTTCTTGAACAGTTCCTCTCGCAATAGCTGTTTTACGCTTTCCGCTTGTATGAACAACTTTTTTCATTAAAACACATCCATTAAATAATTTAAATTAATTTGAATCAAATTAAATTAGTAACTAATATATAATAGCTATTTAACTAAATAATAGCTTTAAAAATTAGCCCCTAAAAGTTTTGAAAGTTCTCCTAATTCAATTCCTTTCTTAATATTTCCATATTCTGCTTGAGATATATTAGATTTTTCAGATTCTTCAAATTCTCTTGGAACACCAATATAAGCTTTTAAACCTTTAAAAGCTACTTTTCCTTTAGATTTTTTGTAAGGTAACATACCTCTAACAGTTCTTCTAAATATTTCTTCTGGGCGTTTTGGATATTTCGGCCCTAAATCACGTGGATTAGAAATACTTGCTCTATCAAGTCTTTGTTTATATTTAGCATAAGCCCATTCTTTAGAACCAGTGAGCATTATTTTCTCAGAATTGAGAATAACAATTTCTTCACCTTCAAGAAGCTTTTTACTAACTACACTAGCAAGTCTTCCTAAAATATGTCCTTCACCATCAATAATCATGAATAACACCATTAGTTAATTAATTAGTTTATATGATTTTTTAATTTATTATAGTATATTCTATAATTTATTCTACAATTTTTATATTACTACCTTTAGGGTTTTTATCTAATATTTCATTTAATGAAATACATTCCCCTCCAGCTTCTTCAATTTTTTCCTGAGCAGTTTTTGAAAAGTTTAAAGCTACTATGCTAACTTTATGATCTAAAGACCCATTTGAGAGAACTTTACCCGGTATTAAAACAGTTTGATCATTTTCTGAAACTCTGTTTATATCAGATAAGTTAACTTCTGCTTGTTTTCTTGTAGGTCTTTCAAGTTTTTTTGCTACATCTTTCCAAATAGCTACTTCTTCTTCATGAGATTTTTCTTTAAGATCCCTTATAATTTCAATAAGATTAGGATTAGTTTTAACAACTCTCTTAGCCATTATTGTTTCCTCCTTTACTATCCTCAGCCGCTATTTTAAATCATTTGTGAATTCTATAACTTTATCAGCTTTTTCTTCTAAAACTTCACAAGCTTTTAATAAAACTTCTTCAGGAGGCATTCCTCCATCAGTTTCAATAGTGAAAATGAAATCATTTGGTTCAAAGCTTACATCAATATAATTATTTTCAGAAGCTCTTACACAGCTTTTACACATAGAACAATTCTCTATATCTAGTACTTTAATTTTTTTAGATCTTCTGTCTGATTTTAATATTCCTCTTGGACAAGCATCAGCACAGTCATAATCAACTTCTTTATCTTCATCAAAAGTTATTTTAGGGTATTGTTTATATGCACAAACAGTAGTAGGCATCCATTTAGCATGTTCTTTACCTACGCCTAATTTAGCTACAGCTTCTAATTCTACATTTTGATCTTCTTTAAGTTTTAAAAGCGGAATTGTATCATATACTGGTTTTATTGTTGAGTCAGTAGAAGATAAATCCTTAGAGTAAATAACTCCCGGACCAGTCTTATTTAATGTAAATGAAACACTACATTTAGGACAATAATCTTCACAATCACAATCTTCAGAAAGAGGCATACCCTCAATAGCTGAATTATTTGAAACAAGTGGAGTTAATCCTAATCTATGAGCTAATACCTCATCAAACATTGCTGAATCATTTTGAACAATATTAACATCTTCAATAGCTATTTTTGGAACTTCCATCATAGCTATTCTACGAATAGCATTGACTAACGGTACTTCTCCATCACGAATAATAAAAACGATTTCATTTTCATCTTTGCTTTTGACTTCAATCTTCATATTAGAACCTTCTTAATTAGAGCATTGTAATATTTAGTATCATACTATTGCATATCTTCATATTATTATACTGCATATAATTATACTCCATATATTCTTCTCTTTCTATACTCTTCTTCCTCTTTTACCACCAGGTCTTCCAGTACCATCATGAGGAATAGGAGTGATATCTTCTATCTTACCAATTCTAATTCCAGCTCTTGCTAAAGCCCTAATAGT
>JAISIQ010000104.1 GCA_031261945.1 Methanobrevibacter sp. | reverse complement strand
TCAGAAATCCCCTAATCATCGTAATTATGACTATGCTATTGTAAGTTCTGATGAAATTAGAAGATTTTATGCAGAAGGATTTGGAATTTCTGATGAAAAAGTAATAGCTACTGGAATTCCAAGAACAGATATCTTTTTTGATGAAGAATATGGATCTAAAGTTTCTAAAGAAGTTTACTCCCAATATCCGTCATTGAAAGATAAAAAGGTCATATTATTCGCACCAACCTTTAGAGGCATGGGTAAAGAAGATGCTTTTTATCCAATGGATAAGTTTAATATAGAAGAGCTATTTGATTCATTAGATAATAAAGAAGATTATATTTTAATAATCAAACACCATCCATTTATAACAAAGAAAACTAAGATACCAGATAAATATAAAAATAATGTTATAGATTTATCTGCAAAATCAGAAATCAATGATCTTTTATTTGTTACAAATTTATTAATTACTGATTATTCGTCGGTAATATTTGAAGCTTCTCTTTTAGATATTCCTATGTTGTTCTATGGTTATGATTTAGATGAATATATTAGAGATAGAGATTTCTATTATGATTATAGGGCATTTGTACCAGGAAAAATAGTAAAAAACTTTGAATCATTATCTGAATCAATAAACAGCAATGATTTTGATAGTTATAAGGTGAATGAATTTAAACATAGGTTTTTCGATGATTTAGATGGAAAATCTTCAGAAAGAGTAGTTAGTTTAATAAATAGCTTAATTTCACAAGAAGATAGTTAAAATAATAGCTATTCCTTATAGCTATTATTATTTAGTTTATTATTACTTAACTTTATATAGTATAATATTTGCTATCTATTATTACTATTATTACTATTATTACTATTATTACTATTATTACTAATTTACTAATTTATCATATTCATTATAATTATATTAAATATTATATCAAATATAATAATAATATAAAAACTATTTATAGAAATAATATTTATAAAAATAACTTTTATAGAAATATTTATAAAAATTATAATATTTATAATAATAATTATAATAATATTTATACTAAATTTAATAATTCAAAATTTCAATCTAATAAACATTAATCTAATAAACATTAATTTAATAATTCTTATAAATAGGAATAAGTAATAACCAATAAGTAATAAATAATAAATGCAACGATAAATGGCAAATGGGAGAAATGAGGATAACATGATTTTTGGAGCTATTTTAGCTGGAGGAATTGGAAGCAGAATGGGAAATGTTGAAAAACCTAAACAGTTTCTTTTTTTAGGAAAAAAACCCATTATAATCCATACTATAGAAAAATTTTACATAAATCACGATTTTGAAGAGATAATTGTGCTTTCTCCTAAAAAATGGATAAGCTATACTGAAGATATTATCAATGAATATATTCATGATGCAGATAATGTTTCTGTTATTGAAGGTGGAAAACTTCGTAATGATACTATAATGAATGCTATAAATTATATTGAAGAAAAATACTCATTAGAAGGTAATTCTGCATCAGATGATTCAATATTGGTTACTCATGATTCTGTTCGTCCTTTTGTTACACATAGAATAATTGAAGAAAACATAAAATATGCAAAGGAATATGGTGCTTGTGATACTGTAATACCAGCAACTGACACTATTGTAGAAAGTAACAATAATAAAACTATTACAGCTATTCCAAACAGAGATTTTATGTATCAAGGCCAAACTCCCCAATCTTTCAAAATAGCTAAACTAAAAAACCTTTATAATAGCTTATCTGAAAATGAAAAAGAAATTTTAACAGATGCTGCAAAAATTTTTGTTATTAAAAATGAAGATGTATATCTTGTTGATGGCGAAGTAACTAATATTAAAATTACTTATACTTATGATCTTAAAGTTGCAGACTCTATTCTCAAGGAGAACCTTTAATAGATATAAATAGGTATGAATAGGCATATAATAGATATATAATAGACATATAATAGCTATTTAATAGCTATTTAACTAACGGTGAATAAATGATTAATACTGTATATCGGCTTGTAGCTCCTAAATTATTTGAGGAGATTTATGATGAAGTAGATGACTTTGATAATGCAGTTATAGTTAGGCCTACTTATTTAGCTATTTGTCAAGCTGATCAAAGATATTATCAAGGTAATAGAGATCCTGAAATACTAGCAGAAAAACTCCCAATGGCACTCATCCATGAAGGAATTGGAAAAGTTATTAAAGATAATACTGGAACATTTAAACCAAATGATTTAGTTGTAATGATTCCAAATACTCCAACAGAAGAAGATGAAATAATAGCTGAAAACTACTTATATTCAAGTAAATTCAGAGCAAGTGGATTTGATGGATTTATGCAGGATTATCTAGTATCTTCTCCAGATAGATTAGTTAAATTACCAGATAATATTAATTGCGAAGTTGCATCATTTACAGAACTTATAAGTGTCAGTGTTCATGCTATTTCTCGTTTTTCTAATTTTTCAAATAATAGAAAAGAGCTAATTGGGGTATGGGGAGATGGAAATTTAGGATATATAACCTCTTTACTTCTTAAAATATTTTTCCCAGATTCTAAAATCATTGTTATGGGAAAAAACACTGAAAAATTGAATTTATTTACTTT
>JAISIQ010000056.1 GCA_031261945.1 Methanobrevibacter sp. | reverse complement strand
GTTTATAATCAGCATATATTAAATATAATTAAATATATTAAATATAAATTAAGATAAATTAAATTAAGATAATTAAAAAATAAATGGGGTAAAATATGAAAATTGCAATTTTAGGTGGAACTGGAGATCAAGGTTTGGGATTAGCTATTCGGTTTATACAAGCTAATCAAGAGGTTATTATCGGTTCAAGAAGTATTGAAAAAGCTCAAAAGGCTGTAGCTGAAATTGAAAATTATATTGGGAAGGAAGAAGCAAAAAATATCCAAGCAATGACAAATGAAGATGCTGCTGCAGCTGGAGACATTTTAGTTTTAACTGTACCATTAACAGCCCAAATAGCTACTTTAAAATCTATTAAAGAATTTGTTAATGGAAAAATTGTAATTGATGCCACTGTTCCTTTATGTTCTACTATTGGAGGATCTCCTACTGAATGTGTTGATGTATGGGAAGGATCTGCTGCTGAAAGAGCTGCAAAAGTTTTAAAAGGTTCTGGTGCAAAGATACTTGCTGCTTTTAATAATATATCTTCTGCAAGTTTGCTTGATTTTAAAAATGATGTAGGTTGTGATTGTTTAATAGCTGGAGATGATGAAGAATCTAAGAAAATAGCTATTGACATCATTAATAAATTTCCTGGTGTTGCAGCTATTGATTGTGGCCCACTTTCAAAAGCTAGATACATTGAAAAGATCACTCCTCTTCTTATTGGTTTAAATATTAAGTATAAAACTCATTATGGTGGAATTAAGATAGTTGGTTTAGATAGAAAATAGTTAATAGGAAATAGCTAATTTAAACAACTAAATTATTTGAGTAAATTGAGTAAATTATTAGAGTAATTAAACTATTTAGGTATTTAATCGGAGTATTTAATAGGGGTATTTAATGCGTGGAGATTTAACTGAAGAGATTGTAACTATAAAGATTAATGAAAATAACCGAAAAGCTATTTCTCTTAATCAAAAAAGTTCTTTTGGAAATCTTGAAGAAGATGTTCTAGAGCTTTCTTTAATAGAAGCTTTTTATTTAATGGAAAAAGGAAGACTTAAAATATTTAAAGATAATAATAGGCTTCAAGAAGATTTTATTAGAGATATTATTAAAGAAAAAGAAATATATGGTAAATATATTGTTTATAAAGATCTAAAAGATAGAGGATATATTGTAAAAACAGGATTCAAATATGGTTCTGAGTTTAGAGTATATAGTCGAGGAAATTCTCCTGGAAAAGATCATTCTAAGTATCTTGTTAAAGTAATTTATGAAACTCATGATATTTCTGCATTAGAATTCTCAAGTTATGTTAGAGTATCTCATGGTGTTAATAAATCTCTTCTTTTAGCTGTTGTTGATGATGAAGAAGATATTACTTATTATAATATTGAATGGATTAGGCCATAATGGTTATTATCCATATTATCCTTATTATCTTTATTATTATTAATATTTCTATTATTATTTCTATTATTAATATTATTAATTTTAATTAATTTTAATAATTTCTTTTTAAATTAAATATTTAATTTTAGTTTTAATATTAATTTTAACATTGTTAACAATATTATTATTAGTAATAGTATTTGTTTAGCTATTTGTTAGTATTATTAACTAGTATAAGTAATAGTGATAGTAGTAATATTAAAGCTAATGATGATGATAATAATAATAGAATTAATAAAATAATAGAAATAAAAATTATAATAAAATTTAATAGAAATAAAATTTATGATAAAAATTACGATGAAAGTTATAGTTATAATAAACTAAAAATTATAATACTAAAAATTATAATAGTTATAACTAATTATAACTAATTATAAATTTTATAAAATTTATTATAATTAATAAGAATAAATAAGAATATATAATAATTAATAGAATACTTAATAAAATTATAAAATTGGTGATTTTTTGATTGATCCATGGGCAAGCTCATCTCTTGATTATGATAAACTTATAAATAAATTTGGAATTAAGAAGTTTTCTGATATATTAGGAAAAATTAATGATCCAATGCTTCTTATGAAAAGAGGAGTAATTTTTGGACACAGGGACTTTGATAAAATAATTCCCTATGTAAATCAGGAAAAACAAAAAGATTTTGCAGTAGTTTCAGGAATGATGCCAAGTGGAAAAATGCACATTGGTCATAAAATGGTTGTTGATCAATTAAAGTGGTATCAAGAGAAAGGAGGAAACTTATCTCTTCCAATAGCTGATATGGAATCTTATGGTGCTCGTGGAATGGGCTTTGAAGAAGCAAAAGAAATAGCTATTAATGAATATTTAGCTAATTACATTGCATTAGGACTTGATTTAACAAAAGACAATGTTCTTGTCTATTTACAATCTCAACATACTCTTCTTAAAGATCTTGCTTTTGAACTTTCTAAAAAAACTAATTTTAATGAAATGAAATCTATTTATGGATTTACTCCTTCAACAAGCATATCTCATTTATATGTTCCGTTGGTCCAAGTAGCAGACATTCTTCTTCCGCAAATAGCTGAATATGGTGGTCCAAAAAATGTCGTGGTTCCTGTTGGAGCAGACCAAGATCCTCATATAAAATTAACTCGTGATCTTAGTGATAAATTTAAATCTCAATTTGGATTTATTCCTCCCTCTTCTACTTATCATAGGTTCTTAACTGGTATTACTGGTGGAAAAATGTCAAGTAGTAAACCAAAAACAGCTATTTTCTTAAATGATACTCCAGAAGAAGCAGAAAAGAAAGTTAAAACAGCTAAAACTGGTGGAAGAGAAAGCTTAGAAGAGCAGAAAAAACTTGGGGGTTGTCCAGATCATTGTGTTATTTATGAATTACTTGTATATCATCTTATAGATTCTGATGAAGAATTAAAAAAGATTTATAATGATTGTAAATCAGGAACACTCCTTTGTGGAGAATGTAAAGCTAAAACAGCTGAGCTCATGAAAAAATTCTATGAAGATTTAGCTGATAAAAAAGAAGAATCATTAGAAATAGCTAAAACTCTTTTATAATAGCTATTTATTATCATTATCATTATTATTTTTTATATTAAAAATATGATTATAATAGACCTAATTCTTCAAGGGAGCCAGTTTTACTGTCTTTTCTAATTTTATCAAAAAAAGCAATATGTTTTTTTCTATAGATTTCCATTTCTTTTTTTATTTTTCTGTTTTTTTCAATATCATTACTACCAATTAACTTTGCCATATGTTTTTTATA
>JAISIQ010000153.1 GCA_031261945.1 Methanobrevibacter sp. | reverse complement strand
TAATAATTGTTCTAATTTCATATTTTATTATTTTGATTTTATAATTTAAATAGGTTGATTATTTGTATAATGTTTATATGTAAATATAATTATATGTAAATGTAATCATATGTCTATTTAATCATTGCTCTATTAAAAATTTTTAATTTTCTAAAATTAGGAAACATTATTTTTATAATACAATATCTATTATATTTTCTCATTTTTCTATAAATTTAAATACTATTTTTAATAATAGTAATGATAATTATAATAATAAATAATATAATGCTAGATATGATAATGCTAGAATTGATTTAATGCTAGAACTGATTTATAAATGGTATGTTTAACAAATTAATGTAGGATAATTGAATATAAGTGATATTATGGAAAAAATAGTTTTAGGGCTTCCAAAAGGAAGTTTAAATAATGTAAATAGAGGAAATACTTATCAACTATTTATAGATGCTGGTTATGAAGTTAGAGGATATGAACCTGGAAATGAGTCTTATGAAATAGCTATTTTAAATGATGAAGAGATTAAAGCTTATCTTACTCGCCCACAAAGTACTCCTGTTGAACTTAATAGAGGAATGGTGGATATAGCTATTGTTGGAGAAGATTGGGTTAAAGAAGAATCTGTATCAAGTGAAGGTTCAATAACTAAAATAGGAGATCTGGATTATGGTCAAACTCGTTTAATTGTAGCGGTCCCAAATAATTCTCCTTATAATTCTCTTACTGAATTTTTCAGATTAAACAAAGATAGAGATACTCCAATTCTTTGTTTTACTGAATATCCTAACCTTACACGTAAGCATATCATGGAAAATGATGGATATAAAGAAGTTTTTGGAGATACTAAACCTCTTGTTCAAGTTCGTGGGCTTATTGATGGAGATAATAAAAATGTTCAAATTATCAATTCAGATGGAGCTACTGAAGTTTATATAGCTAAAGGAGCAGATTTGATTGTAGATAATACTCAAACAGGAAGTAGTTTAAAAAAAGCAGGGCTTGTTGAACTTGAAACAATTATGTATTCTTCTGCAGGTTTATATGCAGGACCAAGCTGTGCTGGAGAAAAGAAAGTCAAGGCTAATATGATTTATGAACAATTATATGGTGCAACAGAAGCAAGAAAACATTTTGATGTTAAATTCAATGTTAATAATGAGATAGCTAATGAAGTCAGTAATTTTTTAGTTGATAATAAGTATTGTTCTGATGAACCTACTATTAATAAAGGCAGTAAATATTCTCAAATAAATGTATTAATTCCTAAGAATAAATTCCCTGCAATGCTTAATGGAATTAAAGAGTATAATGCTTCTTCTATTGTTCGAAATGATGTAAAACAATATATTAAATAGATTTAAATAGCTATTTTTTATTTTATTCTAGTTTATTCTATTTTATTCTATTTTATTTTTTTCTTTTTTTCTCTATTCTTTTTTCTTCTAGCATTGATGCATTTAATTTATTATACTGTTCATTATTTTTCTTATTTTTCTAATTATTCTTATTATTTTTATAATATTTTCAATTATCTTTATTATTTTTAATATTTTTATTATTAATAAAACAATAGTTATTTATATTATTAATTATTAACAATTAATTATTAATCAATATTAATCAATATTAATTATAAATTAATTATGATAAATTATTGAAAATGTATATAAATCTTTTATAAATTTCTATAACTTTTTAATATTATTGTCAAAGGATTATTAAGGGCAAGGTGGATTATATGCTAACGTCTGTACAAAAAGAAATTCTTCAAACATTGATAAATTTATATCAAACTTCAAATGGTAAGTCAATAAAAGGTGAAGACATAGCTGAAGTTATGAATAGGAATCCGGGGACTATTAGGAATCAAATGCAATCTCTTAGAAGTTTAAGCTTGGTAAAAGGAGTTCCAGGTCCAAGAGGAGGTTATAAACCTACAATTGAAGCTTATCATACTTTAAATGTCACAGTTTCTGAAAATGAATCTGAAGTCCCAATGTTTAAAGATGGAAAGAAAATTGAAGATATTTCTGTAGCTAAGATTGAATTTACAAGTATTCCAAATCCGGGGGAATGTGAAGCTGCTATTAAAGTTTTAGGAAATATTAAAGATTTAGAATTAGGAGATATTGTTCGTATTGGTCCAACTCCCGTAAATAACTTAGGAGTCATTGGAGAGATTGTTGGAAGGGATGATATGGATAATATTTTGCTTCTTGATACAACTACAATTAGGAGCATTCCAAAAAAAACTGTTTATGATATTGCGACTCTTAATCTTGTCTTACTGAAGGCAGAAGATAGTATTAAAGAAGCAGCTGCTATACTCTCTAAAAACTCAATTGAAGGAGCTCCTGTATCTGAAAATGGAAAAATAACTGGAATTATTACTTTAAGTGATATTGTTAGAGAAATAGCTAAATCTGATATTTCTATAAAAGTAAAAGATGCAATGGAAAAAGATGTTGTAACTGTTAAACAAGATGCAAAAATAGCTAATGCTGTTGAAATAATGCATAATGCAGATATTGGAAGATTAGTTTTAGTTGATGACAATGATAAACCTATTGGAATTGTTACAAGAACAGATATTGTAAATTCAATAACTAACTTAGAAGAATTCCCTATTTCTAATAATAATAATAATACAATCAATAATAGCTAAAATACCAAATTAAGAAATATTAGAAGGAATATTATTATAAAAAGTAGCTAGTGTCAAAAAGTATTATAAACATATTTATTATAATAATTATTATAAGATGTATTAAAAATAAGATGTATTAAAATATGAAAAATAAAAATATAAATAATATTGGAAATGAAATTAAAACTGAAAATGATAAATTAGATAAATTATCTAAATTAGAAACAGTAAATAAATTAAATACATCAATGCTAGAAGAAAAAATAGTTGATATATTAAATAAAAACAATATTAAACCTATTTTATCTGGAAATCATTTATTAATAGCTACTATTAGAATTTATGAAGAAAATAAATTAGATGTTATTTTATCTGAACTTGAATCTCTTTTTAATAATTATAAATCTTATGAAATTTCATCTTCTCATATTAGCTCTTGTTGTGCTCCTTCTTATGATGAAATTAGATATAAAATTGAATTTTAAAATAGAAAATTTTATTAAATAAAATATAATTAATAAAATATAAAAATAAAATATAAATAAAATTATATAATATATAACTTTTATAGATATAACTTTTATAGAGCATTGTTAATATAATATCTAACTTATTATTTAATAGCTATTTATAATTCTTTTAATAGAATTTACAAGTATTTTAGTGTTTATTATGAATGTAAATCAGATTAACATCAAAAAAAATATGAAAATAAGCCAATTAATAGATGAATTTTCAAATTCAGGTGTTTTAGGAGCAGGAAAAGTTGGAAAAGCAACTCAGCAATTAGCAGATATTCTTGAAGATAAAGATATGAGAGTATTTATGAGTATAGCTGGACCTTTAATTCCCGGAGGGCTCCGTAATATAATAGCTAATATGCTAAAAAACAATGAAATTGATGTTTTAATTACTAGTGGGGCTAATATAACTCATGATCTTCTTGAAGCTTTTGGTGGAAATCATTATAAAAATTATGGTTTTGATGATGAAGAACTAAATAGTGCAGGTATGGGAAGAATTGGGGATATTTATACAAAATCTGAGGATTTTGAAATTTTTGAAGATAAAATAATAGCTATTTTTGAGGAAATCACAAAGAAAATAGCTATTTCTGAAATTAATAATAATAAAAATAAATCAAATAAATCAAATATTATCTCAGTCACTGATTTTTTATATGAAATAGGAACTATGATTGATGATGAAAATTCCATATTAAAAATAGCTGCAGATAATCATATTCCAATATTTGCTCCGGGAATCATTGATAGTATGTTAGGATTACAGCTATTTATGTTTACACAAGAAAATAATCTTGTTCTTGATGTAATAGCTGATATGCATGATCTTTCAGATATTGTTTTTGAATCAGAACGTGTTGGAGGAATTATTTTAGGTGGAGGTCTTCCTAAACATTATCTTCTTGCTTCTAATCTTTTAAAAGGAGGAGTTGATTCAGCTATTCAAATTACTATGGATAGGCCAGAATCAGGAAGTTTAAGTGGAGCTTCTCTTGAGGAAGCAAAATCATGGTCAAAAGCAAAATGTGGTTCTAATTTGGTTTCAGTTGTTGGAGATGTTACAGTTATTTTTCCATTAATTTATGCTGGGGCATTAGATAAAATAGCTATTGAAAATAGATTATAATATAAATTATAATATTATATTAGATTATTAGTATTATTTGTATTATTTAATGAGGAAAAGAAATGAATTCACTTATAATAGCTATTTTATATTCCTTATCAGGTTTTTTAATGAAATTTTCTGATGATGAATATGATGAGAAATCAAATAAGTTAATAGCTATTGTAATAGGAATAGCTTGTGGGATAATTTGTGCATTTTTAGCAAGTCATAACATTGATGCTGCTTATATTTTTATAGCTATTTTACTCGGGTCATTATTATCTTTAAAAATTGATGGAATTCATCATATAGCTACTTTAGCTATTTTTTTAATTTTAATTTTTATTTGGGGAATTCCTGAGTTAAGCATAGCTACTTTAGCTATTTGTGTTATTTCTGCTTTTATTGATGAAATTGGTAATGATAATGAATATATTTATAAAAAAAGTAATTTTTTAAAGACATTTTTTGATTATAGATTTACAATGAAAATAGCTATTTTGATTTTAGCTATTTTAGGAATTTATCAATCTTTTACTGGATTTTCAATTATTAATATTGATTTTTTAAGTATTTCTACATTTGTTTACTTTTTATTGTTTGAAATATTTTATGAAATAGCTAGAAGATTATTTGATTATTGTTAATTCAATAATCTGGGCTTTCATTTTAATTAATTGTGTAAAATAATCATTTTTTCTTTCAAATTTTTGAAAATAATGTCCTGAAATTAAAAATAGAAATTAAGAATAGAAATTAAGAGTAATGTATGATTTTAATCATCATCTAATTCTATTCCCATTTTTCCAAGAGATCTTCCAATAAATACTGTTACAATTACTGCAATTATTGTAACCAAGATTGCATATATAACTAATCCGGTTGTAGCTGATCCTGCTTTTAAAAAATCATTTATCACTGCTTGAATAGCTCCATTCCAAGCTAAACCCGCAATAAATGCAAATGCAGTTGTCATTAAAGTTGCCATTGTTTTTAACATCTGAACTTTCACACTATCTGCCATATTTTCACCTTTTATTTTTATTTTTTTTTTAAAAAATTATTTTTGGTTTTTATTTTTATCTTATTTTTCATTATTCTCATTATTTTCTTTTTGATTATTATTTTTGTTATTATAATTTTGTTATTAGTATTATTATTAGTATTATTGATTCATTCTTCTTATTGTTATTTTAATATTATTTTAAGATTATTATAAAATTATTATTATTATTATTATTATTATTTTATTGAATTAATAATGTTTTTAATAGCTAATTCTGGATCTTCTGCTTCATATATTGATCTTCCAATGATTAAAGCATCAGCATAATTTAAAGTGTCTTTTGGGTTTCCTCCTTGAGTTCCAACACCTGGAGATATTATAAATGATTCATCTCCAACAATAGCTCTTATTTCTTCCAATCTATCTAATCTTGTAGAAGGAGCTACATAATTTTTAATTCCCATTTCAACTCCCATTTTAGCTATATCATCAGCTATTCCTTGGATGAATTGTTTTGCTCCAGGGTGTGACATTTCTGTTAAAAGAAATATGTCTTTGTTATATTCTTCTGCTTTTTTCTGGCATGCTTCTACACTATCTTTTCCAACAAAACCATGACAAATAATATAATCTGCTCCAGCTTTAAAAGTTAAGTCAGCTATTTTAGCATTTGTTTCTGGAATATCTGCTATTTTGTAGTCACAAATAACATTAAAATCAAAATTTTCTTTAAATGTAGTAGCTACATCTAATCCTTCTGCTAATGTTAATGGATAACCTACTTTTATCGTGTTTATGTAATCTGAAATTGATTCAAGTACATCATATGAATCTAATATATTCATTAAATCCATAGCTATTATAATATTGTTTTTAATATCCATAATTTCAATCCTTTGCTTTATGTTTTCTTTTTTGATACTATTTCATTATATTAAATTATATTGAAGCTATTTCTAATATATTTTTTGGTTTTTATAAAAAATGTTTTTAGGAGTGTTTTATGTATATATTTTTATTTATGTATTTGAGGTATGTATTTTTATGTGTGTATTCATTATATGAATTTATTATATGCGTATTTTTATTTTTTATTAATTTTTTTAGTAAAGTTAAAATTAAACTTAACTTAAGTTTTTTAAAATATACTTGAAAAAATAGTAAGCTTTATATATGAGGTTCTCTAATTTTTATATATCAATTAAAATTTAATAAAATTCATTTTAACTTGAAAAAAATGTAAAATAAAAAATGTAAAATAATATAATGGTATAAAAGGTGATGATTAAATGCATATTATGGAAGGCTTTTTACCATTAGAATGGTGTATAATTTGGTTTATACCATCTATTCTTGTGGTATTATATGGAATTTTTAGAATCAAAAAAATAACTGAAGAAGTTCCTGAATCTAAAGCTTTACTCGCTGTAAGTGGAGCTTTTATGTTTATACTTTCTTCTTTAAAGATACCGTCAGTAACTGGAAGTTGTTCTCACCCTACTGGTAATGGGTTAGGAGCAGCATTGTTTGGTCCTGCAGTAGCATCTGTTCTTGCAGCTATTGTATTGATTTTCCAAGCATTACTTCTTGCTCATGGAGGAATAACCACATTAGGTGCGAATATATTTTCTATGGGTATTATAGGTCCATTAGTTGGTTGGGGAGTTTATAAAGCTCTTACTAATGAAAGTTTGAAAATAAACTCTTCAATAGCTATTTTCTTTGCAGCATTCTTTGCTAATTTATTAACTTATGTTACAACAGCTATTCAATTATCTTTAGCATTTCCAGAACCAACTTTTGCTCAAGCATTAACTGTTTTTATGGGAATTTTTGCAGTAACTCAAATACCACTTGCAATAGCTGAAGGATTATTAACTGTAATTATTTGGAATGGTTTAAAATCTCTTAAACCTAAACTTCTTAATAAGTTAAAAGTAATTAATCCAAAATATGAAAATCCAATGGAAAATAAGTCTGTAGGGGATAATTAAGATGAAAACAAGAAATATTAATATAATATTATTGATTCTCGTAGTTATAATAGCTATTGCTCCTATGGTAATGTATTCTGGATTAGGAGAAGATGAAGGCTATTTTGGCGGGGCTGATGGCGAAGCTGGAGCAGTAGTCGAAGGATTAGGTTATGAGCCTTGGTATGAATCTTTCTGGGAACCACCAAGTGGTGAAATTGAAAGTCTTCTTTTTGCTGTTCAAGCAGCTATTGGGGCTATAATCATAGGTTATTTCTTTGGTTATTGGAAAGCTGAATCAAAATATAAAAAAGAATAATAAATAGAGAAATCTATGGGATAACAGATTGAATAATAATCAAAGAATGATTTATAAGAAAAATATTTTATTATTTAAGAAACAGTTTAATTGGTGAACCATGGTATTGGAAATTGATTATATTGCACATACAAATAATCTAAAAGATGTGGATTCAAGAATCAAAATAGCTTTAGCTATCATTTTGCTGTTAATAGCTTTAATAGCTAATTCACCAATTGTTTCTGTTTTATTATTTTTTATAATAGGAATCTTCTTGCTAACAATAGCTAAAATCTCTGTCAAATTTTATTTTAAGTTTATTTCAATACCTTTTGTTTTTGCTGTGATTACTTGTATATTTATGGTTTTTTTCTTTGGATCAGGACCAATTTTATTTGATACTGGTATTTTGGGAATAGCTATTAGAGAAGATGCACTTAATTTAGGACTTAATACATTCTTCAGAGTTATGGCTTCTTTTTCTGCTTTAGGATTATTAGCTATGACAACTCCAATGAATGATATTCTTCATATTTTAGGAAAGCT
>JAISIQ010000082.1 GCA_031261945.1 Methanobrevibacter sp. | reverse complement strand
TACTCTTTCAATTACATAAGGAAGAGAAGCCATTAAAGTAGCTATTGGAGCTCCACGACTTGTACAACCTAACATTTCTATTTCCTTCTTTTCATGTCTTGGAGAGCGTTTAAGAACTGTGTTTGCCCACTCTTCTTTCATTCCAAGAACACCAATAGGTCCTGATGCTGCCATACTTTTATGACCACTACCTGCTACAAAATCTATATTCCAAGATTTCCCATGGATTGGAAGTCTTCCCATTGAATAAGCACAATTTAAAAGAGATGCTACCCCAAGAGACTTACAAATTTTGCCAAATTCCTTTGCATCAGCTAAATTACCATAATTTCCATCAACATGAGTAAGTACAGCTAATTTTATTTCACCATAATCATCAATAGCTTTTTCTAATGTTTCTTTATATTTATTCATATCAATAGCAAAATCAGGAGATCCTGAATTTGGAACTTCAATTATTTCAAGTCTGTTTCTCTCTGCAGCTAAATGAGTAGTATAATGAGCATTACCATCTACTACAATTACATCACCAGGTTCACAAAGTGCATGCATAACTGCAAATTTACTTTCACGAGCACCATGAGTTGTTCTTACATCATCAACATTTAAAAATTTAGCTAAGTCATCTAAAAATCCGTGTATATGAGGTTTAGCTATTTGATCTAATCTTCCAGCACAATAATCACAAACACTATAACCATCTCCAAAATCATATAATGCTTTTCTTGCTTCACTTGGAAGAATTCCTCCTCTTTGTAAAGGATTTAAATTGAGATTTTCTCTTTCTATATCTCTTGTAAGATTATAATTTTGACATTCCATTATTTCACCTTAAATAGCTAAATCTTTTATCCATTATGTTTATTCAGAATATATACCTAACCTACAAATATACATAACCTACAAATTTATACTTAACCTACAGATTTATACTTAACCTACCACTCTTAAGTTTTTACACATAATTTTAGGAATAATAAAAGGACCATATTGTTTTATATTACTATTAATAGCTATACAATCAGATAAAGCTTTAAAAATATTTCCAGAAATCATAGCTTTTTTAACTGGTTCTGCTATTTCCCCATTTTCAATTAAAAAAGCATTATTAGCTTCAACAGAAAAATCTCCAGAGATAGGGTTAGCAGTATGCGCTCCTAAAACATCAGTAGCTATTAATCCATTATCAATTTCATCAATAGCTACTTTATCAGAAAAATCAAAAATAATATTAGAAGAAGAAACAGAAGGAGTAGAAGAATAAGAACCTCTAAAACCATTTCCAGTACTTTTTATATTAGAATTAGAACCATTATCCTGAGAATTAGATTTATTAGAAGTATAAATATCATAAATAAAGCTATTTAGTCTTCCATTATCAACTAAAAGAGTATTTTGAGAAGGTGTACCTTCACCATCAGATTTAGAAGAATATAAAGCATTATCATAAGTTCCATCATCATATATTGATAAATTAGGACTTACAATAGCTTCCCCCATTTTATCAGCTAAGAGAGATCTTCCTCTTTGGACATTATCTCCACTAAAAGCCATTATAAATGTATTTAAAAGTCCAGTCGCTGCATGATAATCTAAAATAACATTTTTATCCTCAGTTTCTATTTTAGATCCTCCGATTGAATCTTTAGCTATTTTACAAACATCTTTTGTTAAAGCTATTGGATCTAAATCAAATTTACAAGAAGACTGAGAATCATAAGCTGTTGATTTTTCATTATCTTTTTCTGCATTAACAGCTACATATGAAGAAAATCCTGTTGATTTATCATAGCTATTTACATCATTAGAATTAATAATTAAACTCTCAGAATAGCTTGCTGAAAATCCTCCAGAAGTAGCTTCGCAATTTTCTTCTTCTACTGTATTTAAAATTGTATTCATTAAATCAGTAGCTTCATCTAAATTAAAATTATTAAATTTTGAATCATAAATTCCATTAATAGAAGGATATTTAGAAGGATAAGCAAAATCAAAATTAGAGTCTTTTTCATTAAGTTTAGAATTAAGAAAAGCTTTTTCAGCAATATTAGCTATATTTTCAGTTTTATCAATGTCTGAAGTATAAGCAAAACCTAATTTATTGTTATTGATTACTCTGATTCCAATTCCAATATTTTTTTCCTCTTTAGCAAAGTTTAGAGTATTTTTTTCTGCATCTAATTGAATTGTTTCTTCTTTTTCTATATATATCTCAAAATTATCAGAGTATTTTGATACTTCTTTCTTTGCAGTTTCTGCTACTTCAAATAACATTTATTTTCCCCATAACGATTTAAATAAAAAATTGATATTGAAATGATATTAAAATTGATATTAAGCTTGTATATTAAAATCAATATTATTGATATTATTGAAATTATTAGTATTATTATTATTAATGTTAGCATTAATATTAATATAAATATTAATAATATTAACAATATTATTATAATTATAATTATGAAATAGTAGTAATTAAAATTATTGATATTATATTGATATTAAATAATTGATATTTTACTGTTATTGATTATTAAAGATAAGATTATTATAAGAAAAATTTGTTAATAATTTCAGCAACTCCGTCACCATAGGGTTTTTTAGTTATATAATCAGCTATTTCTTTCATAGATTCATCTGCATTTGCAACAGCTACCTTGTATCCTGCAACTTTTAGAAATTCTAAGTCGTTTTCACTATCTCCAATAGCTAAAATTTCCTCGGGCTTTATTTTTATATTTTTAGCTACAATTTCAAGAGAAGAGCCTTTATTTACATTAGGATCAGTTAAATGAATTGCAAATTGAGTGTCATAAACTTCAACATCAAAATCTTTAAGTTTTTCTTTTACAATTTTCTCATCTATAGTTCTATAGAAAGCTAACTCCGACAATCTACTATCAGAATCATCTACAATTTCAAAATCATATTCCTCCTCTAAATTGGACTTTAAATGTTTATAAGCTTTTTTAACCTTATTGATATCTCCAAGAACTTCTAATTTTTGACTATCATTAGCTTC
>JAISIQ010000068.1 GCA_031261945.1 Methanobrevibacter sp. | reverse complement strand
TATATTTAAATAAATATAATAAATTAACAGATATTTATGAGCGATTATTCTAATTTAAAATCAGATTCAAAAGACTTTCATAAAATATTAAATAGCTATTTTTTAAAAGAAAAAGAATCTAATCAAAGTAGTTATAGAAAAGAACTTTCCAAAATCATCTTTGACTACATAATCAAAACAGATGATGGATCCTACACAATCAATTCACCAGATTTTGATGGAAAATCAGAAACTATGCATAATTCAAATGGAGCTATTACAGAATCATTTGAAAAGTTTGTAAAGCCATTGAAATTTGACTATTCTAAAAATAAAGAAATAGCTATTTTAGATATATGTGGGGGATTTGGATATAACTCTGCAGCTGTAATAGCTGACTTTTTAGAAAAATCTGGGGGAAATTCGAAAATAGCTATTGACATGATTGAAATATCTCTTGAAACATTAGCTACAGCTCTTGTAATTCCTTCTCCAATAGCTACTCATAACTTTCTTAAAAGTGCTATTGAATCAAAATTAGTAGATGAAGATTTTGCGGGAATAGCTATTGAAAAGACAGAAATACCTGAAAATATAGCTATTAATGTCCATATTGAAGATGCAAGAAAAACAATCATTGATCTTAAAGATAATAACTATGATGCAATATTTTTTGATCCATATTCCCCAGCTATGGCTCCTGAACTATGTAGTGTGGAATTTTTTAAAGAGCTTAAACGAGTAATTAAAGATAATGGAATAATAGCTACTTATTCTGCTTCTTCACCTGTTCGTTGGGGCTTAATTGAAGCTGGTTTTTATATTGGTGAAGGTCCTATTTTTGGTAGAAAATCTGGAGGTACAATAGCTTCTCTTGATATTAATAATATTAATAATTCTATTCCTTTAGATGATGAGCGAACAATAGCTATTTCTGATGCAGGAATCCCATTTAGAGACTCTAATTTAAATTTAACAGCTTCTCAAATTTTAAATAATAGAAAAAAAGAACGTGAAAAAGCAAGACATCATTATAAAATTTCTTCAGCTGTTCAAACACCTTTATTTTTAGGAAAAGATTTAAAAGATGAAAAATTAAAAAGGAGACTAATAAGAAATTTAAATAAAGTTAATATTTCAGATTTAAAATCAGATGAAGCTTATTATATTATAGAACCTCAAAATAGATATTCTAAAGAATCTACTAAAGAAAATAATTCAAATAAAAGAATTATTGAGATGAATAAACGTTTATTAGCTATTATTGACAATTAACTTTTTTTACATTATCTTATAAATTTTACAAGATCACATCAATATTGATGAAGCCATTGAGTAATCTTTATATACTCATTCTAAAAGACTACTATTATTTATTGATATTTATAGTAATATTGTGTTAATTATGTGTTAATTATTAATTATAAGGAGTATGGAAATGTTTGAAATAAAACAAAAAGATAACCGAGGAAGAATTGGTTTATTAAAAACTAATCATGGAACTATTAAAACACCTAATCTAATGCCTGTTATTCATCCAAGAAAACAAACTATTGATGTAGGAAAATTAGGTGCAGAAATAGTAATTACAAATGCTTATTTAATATATAAAGATGAAAATTTAAAAAAACAAGCTATTGATGAAGGAATACATAAATTAATCGGATTTGATGGTCCGATAATGACAGATTCTGGTTCATTTCAACTTTCTGTTTATGGTGATATTGATATTACTAATAAAGAAGTTATAGAATTTCAAGAATTAATTAAAACAGATATTGGAACTTCTTTAGACATTCCTACAGCTCCTTATGTAACAAGAGAAAAAGCAGAAAAAGATTTAGATATTACTTTGGAAAGAGCTAAAGAAGCTATTGCTTATAAAAATGAAAATAATATGAAAATGTTATTGAATTCTGTTGTTCAGGGTTCTACATATCCTGATCTTAGATCTTTATGTGCTGATGAACTTTCATCTTTTGGAGCTGATTTATATCCAATTGGGGCAGTTGTTCCACTTATGGAAAGTTATAAATATTCTGACCTTGTTGATGTTGTAATGTCTTCTGTTACTCATTTGCCTGATTCTGTACCTCGTCATTTAATGGGAGCAGGTCATCCAATGTTATTTGCATTAGCAGTGGCTATGGGCTGTGATTTATTTGATTCTGCCGCTTATATTTTATATGCTGAAGATGATAGGTTTTTAACCACAAGAGGAACTTATAAACTTGAAAATCTTCAAGAAATGCCTTGTTCTTGTGATGTTTGTAATAGCTATACTCCAGATGATTTAAGAGCTATGGATAAAAAAGAAAGAGCAAAATTAATAGCTGAACACAATTTAAAAGCAAGTTTTGCAGAGCTTAGAGTAATTAGACAAGCTATTGCTGATGGGAATTTAATGGAATTAGTTGAAGAAAGGTGTAGGGTTCATCCACTACTTTTAGATGCTTGTCGTCGTCTTGGTAAGTTTGCTGAGGATTTAGAGATTTATGATCCAAGAATTAAAAAATCAGCATTTTTCTATACTGGTCCTGAGTCATTAAATAGGGCTGAAGTTTTAAGACATTTAGAAAAATTAAAAAATATGCCAAAAAAAAGAGATCTTGTAATTTTACCAAGTTCAAGAAAACCGTATTCTAAATATTTATCAGATAATCTTGGAGATTTTTATGTTTATGGTTGTGAAATGGAAATTGATATAGAAAATACAGATTTTATGGTTTTTGATATTCCATTTTGCCTTATACCTCTTAATTTAGACGAAGTTTATCCTTTATCTCAAAATGAATCTCCTAAAATAAAAGATACAGGTGCATTAGAATTTGTTGAAAATTTTATTTCTGAGTTCATTGAATATTATGATCAAACATTAATAAGTTCTAAAGTTATTAAAGAGCTAAATATAGGATTGTATAATATTCATAATGAATCAAATTTAATTAAATTTCCTAAAAATGATGAACAAAAAGTAAAAGATATTGCAGACTATCAATTTGGTATAGGCGCGGGTGAAGCTTTATTTGAAGGAGATTTAAAAATAGAAAAAAGTAAAAAAACTGGAAAAATAAGACATGTTTATTCTAATGGTGAATTAATAGCTAATATGCGAGCTTCAGATGCTTTCTTTGTTTTAGCAAAAGAAGGTGCAAGAAGACTCCATAGAATTAAGAAATTCCCAGAAAATAGAGTAATAGTAAATAAAGACTCAGAACCATTTGCTCGTGAAGGTAAAAGTGTTTTTTCAAAGTTTGTAACTGATTGTGATTCAAATATAAGGGCTAATGATGAAGTTTTAATAGTTAATGAAGAAGATGAGCTATTAGCATTTGGTAAATCATTATTAAATCATAATGAAATCATGGATTTTAATGTAGGCCAAGCTATTAAAACCAGAAAGGGAAATATATAATAGTTTATTTCTAAAGGTCATTTATTTTAAAATATTTTAAGTATTTAATTATTTAAGCATTTTAGTATTTTAGAATTTTAGTATTTTATTATTCTATTATTTTAATTAGTTTAGTATTTTAAGTATTTTAATATTTTAATTATTTCAGAGGGTTTAAAATGAACTTAGAAGATTATAAAGATGAAAAAGATGAAAAAGTCTTAAATTCAATGGAAGATTATTTAGAATATGTTGAAGATAATCAAGATATTAATAGCTTTTGTGCTGGATATTCTGATAGTAATATTAAAGAATGTGGAGATATTTTAGATAATTATATTGATAATTTAATAGAAATAGGAACTAAAACAACTAATACTAATACGGATATTAATACTACTACTATTACTATTACTAATACTAATAATAAAAATAATAAAAATAATACCAATAATAATATTAATAATACTAATGATAATATTAGTACTAGTATTAATACTAATATTAATGCTAATGATAATGTTAGTGATAGTGCTAATGATAATAATGATAATGATGTTAATATTATTAATAATAATTACAATAATAATTGCAATAAAAATAACAATGAAACTGAAGATTTAATATTAGAACAAGTAGAAGAAGTTATTATTAAATTAAATGAACTAAATGAAAAATGTAATTTTACTATTATTGAAAATGAACAAAGTGAATGTCTTTCAGATTTCATTCAAAAAATAGCTATTGAAGCAGGTTTGCCCGAAACAGATGAGGATATTACTGAAAAATGGAGAAATTGGTAATGGATAAAAGGTTAATTAAAAGATTAGAGTTATGGTATGAAAACGAGGAATTTGATAAAATAATAGCTAAAATTCTTGAAATCCCAGAAGATGAACGAGGATATCATATGACTTCTCAATTAGCCAGAGCTTATAATAATATTGAATTATATCAAGAAGCTATGGAATTACTAATTTCTATTAAAAAAGAAGGAATAAACGATCATTCATGGCATTTTAGAATAGCTTATTCTTATTTTTTCCTTGGAAATTTTAAAAAAGCATTGGAAGAATTTAAAATAGCTATTGATTTAGGAGATAAAGAACCTTTAACTAAATTATTTTTAGAAATGTCAGAATCAAATCTATTTTTAGAAAAAAATTATTTAGAAGAAGATCATACTTGATTTTTTATATTTTTTAACTTTTTCAATAGCTTTTAATATTTTTACTAATATTAATTATAGAATAAATATTAAATTTAATATTAGTAATTTTAATAGTTTTAGTAACATTAATGATATTTAATAGATATTCATAATATTTATTATTATAATAATACTAATAATAATTATTTTAATTTTTATAAAATAATATTAAAATAATATTAAGTATAATAAAGATAAAATAAAGATAAAGATATTATTAAGATAAAGATTAAAGATAAATATTAAAATAACTATTAAGATAAATATTAATATGATCTAATTTTATTATAATTAAATTTATTAATGTTTAAGGAGTAATATTTAATAATATTTAATATATTTAATTAAATTAAGCGTATAAACTATTTTGAGGAATAAAATGATACCTGGAATGAATCCTAAACAAATGAAGCAAATGGAAAGACAGATGAAGAAAATGGGAATGGATATGAAAGACCTTCCTGGAGTTAAAGAGGTTATTATCCGTTTTGAAGATAAAGAACTTGTTATTCCTGACGCTGAAGTCAATTTAATGAATGTTATGGGTCAAGAAACCTATCAAATAACAGGAAAAGCTATTGAAATGGAAATCGATGCAGAAATAGCTATTCCTAAAGAAGATATTGAAATGGTAGCTAATCAAGCAGATGTAAGTGAAGCAGATGCTGAAGAAGCTTTAATAGCTACTAAAGGAGATCTTGCTGAAGCTATTTTGAAATTAAATAGCTAATTCCGAATTTTATATATTGAACTTACAATACAATTAACTATGACTTTAATAGCTCATATCTCTGATTTACATATTAGTAAAACTACATTTGATGAAGCAATATTTTTAAAAGCAGTTAATCAAATAAATGATTTAAATCCTGATTTAATTGTTCTTACAGGAGATATTACAGATCAAGGTTATTATGCAGACTTTGTTAAAGCAAGAGAATTCCTTGATATGTTTGATTCTCCATTGTTTGCTGTTTCTGGAAATCATGATGCTAGAAATGTAGGTTATGAAGTTTTTGAACAGATGATCGGAGAACTTAGCTGGGTTTTAACAAAAGATGATAATTTAACTATTATTGGATTAGATAGTAGTGATCCAGACATTGATAGAGGTCATATTGGAAGGCCTCAACAGTTATGGATGGAAAAAGAATTAGATAAATGTAATAAAGATTCTAAATTTTCTATTGTAGCTTTACATCATCATGTAATACCTGTTCCTAAAACAGGAAGAGAAAGAAATGTTTTATCTGATGCTGGGGATATTTTACAGTCTTTAATAAACAAAGAAGTAGATATTGTTATGTGTGGTCACAAACATGTTCCTCATCTTTGGAAAATGGAAAATACTTTATTTGTAAATGCAGGTTCTCTTTCTTCTATTAAACTTCGAGGTAAAGATAAAAATTCTTATAATACTTATGATATCAATGATAAACACATAGATGTTGTTTTAAATCGAGTTAATGGTAATAAAATATCATTAGGTAAATTTGATAGAATATAATTTTCTTTTTCTTATTATTTTTTTAAGTCTTCTTCGGCTTTTTTATTAATTCTTCCAATAATACCCTTTTCTTGTTTTTTTTGTTTTTCTTAGTAGTAGTGATATTTTTGCTTTTAATTGGTTATTATTATTAAAAAAGCTTATATATATGTTTATTCAATATATTATTAGTATTAAATATTATACTAAAAATTATATTAATTATAATTGAATATCATATTGAATATTATATTGACTTTTATATAATTTCAATTAACAATAAAACAAAATAAGATAACTTAAAATCAATATTTATTAAATTATTCAAATTGATTTTCTATAACCTGGTGGTATTTTGAAAGTTATTATAGATGCATCTAATGTAGCATATTATGGAAAAAAAGGGGATGATAAACCTAAGTTAAGTAATATAATAGCTGCAGTAAAAGCTTTAGAAGATGAGGGGCATGATTTTGCTATAATAGCTGATGCTTCACTTAAAGCTACAATTGATGAAAAAGAAAAATATACTAAATTAGTAGATGATGAAGCTATTGAAGAAGTTCCTCCGGGAAATAATGCTGATCATTTTATTCTTGAATTAGCTCATGAAGAAAATGCTAAAATTCTTTCAAATGATCTTTTTAGGGACTTTTCTGATGAATTTCATGATATTCCAAGTAAAAGATTCCCATATTCATTTAATGGAAATGAAATAGCTATTGGGGATGCTAAAAAACCTAAAAAAGTTAAAAATATTCTTCAAAATATATGTGAAGAAATACTTTTAGCTCTTGAGAAAAAAAGATGGGAAATATATAAAAATAAAGAACCTAAACCATTCACTCCCTTAGAAATAGCTAAAGAAGCTATTATGAGAATGGATAAATCTCAAAATAATGGCGTAGGTGGAAAAATAGAAGGAATATTTTCAAAATTACCAATGTTTGATAAAGTAATGGATATGGTTGATGATGTTGAATCTTCTGCTCCGTATATTATCTTTGTTTTAGTACACCCGAGTAATTACAAAGAAGCAGTTAAAAGTGCAGGTAATATTTCTGTAACTATTGCAGATAGGCTTCGCCTTCCCAAACGTCCATTAATTATTGTAAGAAATGATTTATTTATGAAACCTGGTACATTTGAATTAAATATTTTATATTCTGATGAGGTAGAAGACGAGTCTCCTTTTAATGTTGAAATTAAAATTAATCCTCATGATGAAATATTTATTAAGAAAAATTCAAGAAACATTGCAAGTACAATAGCTGGAAGATTGGGTTCACGTAAATTTCCATTTGTTGCAGTTAAACCAGATGTAATTTTAGAAAATCCAGGGGAATTTGAGATTTTCTTAAATAAAAATGAAAAATATAATAAAAAAGAATAATAAAATCATTAAATTATAATACTTATTGATAATATTATGGATATAATACTTATTTATATAATGTTTATATAATGTTTTAATGATTATAATAATGTTTATTTATAATGCTTGTTTATACTCGCTTATTTGAGTAGTTAAAGGAGGAAAATACATGGCAAATCATGGATTAAGTAGATTATTGTTTAAATATTTAACTAAACATGAAGTTATTAGTATAGGGACAAAATATTATCCTACTACTCCTTTAGAAACTGAATATGTTGAAATGTTCAATTATACAAAAACCATGCTTTTAGAGCTTGAAAAAGCAGAAATAACTACTGATAATATTTTTTATAATCTCTTAAGAGATGTTGGTGCTGAAAATATTCCTGAAAATCATAATTTTTATGAAATAAAACCAGCAGAAAATAAAGTTGAAGAATATGCTCTTGTAAGTAATATAATCATGGGTAGTGATCGTTATCTCTATGTTGAGCTATTTAAATCAAGTCCTGTAATTAATCAATTTGCTGATATTATTGTTCAAGAAAGAGGGGAAATTGTAGAGAAAAGTTCAACTGAAATTGTAGCTAAACTCTTATCAAAAAATGATGCTATTAGAGTAGCTATTAAAATGGTTGGAATCGGTCTTGATCATGATGTAAATGTAAGAGCTGCTGTTGGAATGACTGGTGCTGCAGCTATTGAAAGATCTATAAATCTAAATAAAGAAGTGGGTAATTTTTCAGGTGTTGGATTTACTAAACTTGGGGGAGAATATGCTTTAGTTTTTGAATCTAATTTTAATAGATCTGAATCTAAACCTCCTGAATATCAAAATTATCTTTTCATCGATGTTATTGATTCTACAAAATTTATTAATGATCATGGGAGAGATAAACTCGTTGAATTAATGACAGGTGTTAAAAACTTCATGGAAACTGAATGCAAAGGAAAAATAGAAGGTTATCGTGAAGGTGGAGATGATTTAATAGCTAGATTCCCAAGTAAAGACTTAGCTATTAGGGCAGGTCTTGATACTGCATGGTATATTCTTAATAATGGTGCAAAAATCAGAGCAGGAATTGGTAAAAGTAGAAGGGAAGCTGGGGAACGAGCTCAACTTGCAGATGATATTAAAATAGCTAACCCTCTATCTCTTGTTGTTTTTGAATTAGCTAATGGATTATATGCTTATTATATTCCTTCTGAATTTTTCAGAACTATTCTTGATTTAATATTAAATAAAAAAGCAAAATTAATTGGAATATTTATTGTTGTATTTGCTATAGTTTATATGATGATTATATTAGGATTTGGAGAATATAGTTTCCTTGCTGTTATTTTAGCAGCTATTTATGCACTTTTCTCTTAAATAGCTATATTTCCAATTTTAAATAATATTTTTCTATTATTATCATTATCCTTATTATTATTTATATTAAATTTAATATTATTAATTCTATTAAAAATAATAGTAAAATTATTAATATTTTTATTTTTTTTATTTTTAGCTATTAAAATAAAATTAGAGATAGCTTTTAGAAAGTAAAATTTATTGTATAAAAAGTTATAGTATATATTTATTACATATATTAAAGTTCATCTTCACTTTTTCGTTTAGCTTCTAAAAGTAGTTTGGTTACTTCTTTAGATCTAGCTCCTTTGTCTAATTTCCAGTTAGATGCTGCATTTTCATCTAACCATTTAGCTAGCTCTTTTGGAAGAGATATATTCATTCTTGACTTTTCTGATAATTTCCAGATTCTGTCAACTTCGTCTTTATTTACCATACATATCTAAATTTATTTAATACATATATATTCTTTGCTAACTACTTATTGGCATATTCATATAAATAAACTTTTTCTTACTTATATATAAAATTTACTTATTTATAAACTTAACTATGTGTGTAAGTGAGTACATACACACAACAGTAATTATTTACTTACTATATTTTTTAATTATTTTTAAAATATATTCACTTATATTCATTTATTCATAATAGCTATTATATAACTAAGTTCATAACTAAGTTTATTTACTCTTAATAATAGCTATCTTCCATATTTTTCTTAATATTTCAAATATAATTCTTTTTTTTATTAATATTATTAATTATAAAGTAAATTTTAAAAATTAGGATCATAGTTTTTTTTAATAGCTATTTCTAAATTTTTATAAAATTTTTTATTACACATATGTGCGCACACATACACACACGAAAAAGTATATAAGTGGTTATTACTATAATGTTTAATTACATTGTTGGTGTTGATCATTAAGTTGATTTGTGTTTTCAACATTATGGTTATCAATAATGTTGTTATGATTTCCATAGCAAAATAAGAAAATAGATAAATAAACAACTAGGTAGATAGGTAACTATTTAGACAGATAACTGTTTAATTAGGTGGCTAGGTAAATAGAGTTGTTATTTCATGTTCATTGGTGTGATTCAATGATTGATTAAATAACTTGTATGATGGAGGAAAATATGAGTTCTCGAAATAACGAAGGTAAGATAGTAATAATTTTGATAATTTCATTAATTGCATTTGGTCTAGGATCAGGGATAGGAATTACTGTAGGTATTTCACAAGAAGATCCTTCTTTTGAAGAAAATACTACAAATAATACTCTAATTAATGTTACTCATAATTTATCAGAATATAATGCTCCTTTCAATGATTCTTACTCTCTTGAGGAAGAAGAATTAAGTAATAGCTCAGAATATAAATCTTCAGCAGAATATTATCCTGAAGATGATTCAAAATATAGCAATATAACAATAGATTAAATAAAATAACAAGTTAACCCCACACAACTAGTTTGATTATTTAAAATTGTTAGCTATTCCTCCATTATAGTTATTTTAGACCATTGATTTTTTTTGCATTGATTTATTTTTAATTTTATTTTTTTTATTTTTAATATTAATATTAACATATTTAGTATAATATCCAGTATAAATCCAGTATAATATCCATAATTTTTAATAATAAAATTAATAATACTAATAATAATACCAATAGTAATACTAATAATTTTAATACTAATAATACTAAGGATATTACTAAGGATATTACTAATATTATTATTAATATTAATCTAATATTAGTAATATTAGTAAATAGTAGTAATAGTGGTAATAGTGTTGATAATAAGAGTAGTACTAATATTAATAATGTAACTAATAATAAAATAGTATAATAATACTTTTTAGGTGTTTTTATGAAAATTAAAGAAGATTTACCAGTTCATACAAAAATAATCAAAGGAGGAATCTGTGCTCCTGATGATATAAAAGCTGCAGGATCAGAAAATGGAAAATATGGTGTTGCAATAATATATGCAGAAAATAGCTCAGTAGCAGGGGTTTTTACATCAAATAAAGTAATAGCTGCTCCTGTAGAATACACAAAAAACATAATAGCTGATGGAAAGTTATCTGCAATAATAGCTAACAGTGGAAATGCTAATTGTTTTACAGGAGAAGATGGAGTCAAAGATACTAAAATAGCTGTGAATATGGTTTCAAAACTTTTAAAAATCCCTGAAAATCAAATAGCTAATGCTTCAACTGGAGTAATTGGTAGAAAAATGCCAATGGACATAATAGCTGAGCTTATTGAAGAATCTGTCCAAAAACTTGATCACAGTCCAAATGCATCAATTGATGCTGCAAAAGCTATTATGACGACTGATACAGTTTATAAGGAATTTGCAGTCGAAACAAAATTAAAAAACAATCAAAGTGTAAAAATTGGAGCTATAACTAAAGGAACTGGGATGATAGCTCCTAATATGGCAACTATGTTGTGTTTTATTACAACAGATGCAATAGCTACTCCTCAGGCTCTTAAAAAAGCTCTTCAAATAGCTGTTGATGATAGTTTTAATATGTTAGTTGTAGATGGTGATGAAAGCACCAATGACACAGTTCTAATCATGGCTAATGGAAAATCTAATGCAGAAATAGCTATTTCTGGGGAATCTGAAGGATTTGAGGGATCTGGGGAATCTGAGGGGTCCGAAGAATTCGATGAATTTTATGGAGAAATAGATTCAAATTTCCAAGAAGCTTTAAATTTCCTTACTAAAGAGCTAACAAAGCAAATGGCTCGTGATGGTGAAGGAGCAACTAAATTTATCCAAACAGAAATCAAAGGAGCAAAATCAAAAGAAGAAGCAAAAATAGCTGCAAAATCAATAATTTCCTCTTCTCTTGTTAAATCAGCTATTTTTGGAGGAGATCCTAACTGGGGCAGAATTGTTGCAGCTATTGGTTATAGTGGAATTGATTTTGATCCAAATAAAGTTTCAATAGCTATTTCAGCAAATGATGGAAATGATAAAAAAGAAAGAACTGCTGAAATAGCTGAACTTGTTAAAAATGGAAATATTTTAGCAGATGAAAATAGCCCTAATCTCAAAAAAGCAGAAAAGTTAATGCAAAATAAGGAAATAACTATTTTAGTTGATTTAAATCAAGGAAATAGCTCTGCTATATCTTATGGTTGTGATTTAACCTATGATTATGTTAAAATTAATGCTGAATATACTACTTAAATTTTTTTGTAGGTAAGTAATAGTTATGGATTAATAAGTAAGAATCAATAATAGAATTAGTAGTAGAATTAATAGTAGAAATAATATTAGAAATAATAATAGAAATAGTAATAAGAATACTATGAGAAAGTATAATGAATAATAAAATTAAATATAATAAAATAAATAATATTATAATAATTGAGATTATTGATCATTGAAATTCTTATATTATTCATGATCATTTCATTATGATTGTGATTATTAAAAAATTTGTTAAAATGAGTCTTATTTAAGTGATTTTATGAAAACTGTGAATATATTAGTTGAAGCCCTACCATACATCAAAAATTTCCATAAAAAGAAGATTATGATAAAGTATGGTGGTCACGCCATGATAGATGAAGAAGCTATGTCTTCTACAGCAAGAGACACAGTTCTTCTAAAATATGTAGGTATGGAACCAATTGTTGTCCATGGTGGGGGTCCTGAAATCACTCGTTCTATGAATAAGATGGGAAAAGAACCTAAATTCATAAAAGGCCTCAGAGTAACTGATGAAGAAACTATGGAAATAGTTAAAATGGTTCTTAGAGGAAAAATTAACACAAATATTGTTTCTCAAATTGGTTTCCATGGAGGAAAAGGAGTAGGTGTTTCTGGAAAAGATAGTGAACTTATAATAGCTAAAAAGAAAGCACCACATAAAATCACAGACCAAAAAACTGGTGAGGAAGAAGAAATAGATTTAGGTCTTGTAGGAGAAATAGTTTCTTTAAACACAGAAATAATCGAAATGTTTGCAGAAAATGATTATATTCCAGTAATATCTCCTATTGGAATTGATAATAAAGGAGATACATTAAATCTCAATGCAGATACTGTTGCAGGAGAAATAGCTTCTAAAACTGATGCTGAAAAGTTAATTATTCTCACTGATGTTCCAGGAGTCTTAAAAGATCAAAATGATCCAAATAGCTTAATTAAACAAATAAAAATAGATGAAGTAGATTCATTGATTGAAGAAGGAATTATCAGTGGAGGAATGATTCCTAAAATTGAAACTTGTGTTAAAGCTATTGGTGATGGAGTAAAATCTGCTCATATTATTGATGGAAGAATTGAACATTCTCTTCTTTTAGAGATTTTCACTACAAAAGGTATTGGGACCATGATTACAAAATAAATAGTGATTTTTCTTTTTTTTACTTTATTTTTATTTCTGTTTATTCTTAATTTCTATTTATTCTTATTTATCTTTCTTTATTTTTATTATTCTATTTTTTATTTTCTCAATTCTTTTAATTCTTTCAATGCTTATTTATTTTAATGATTATAATATTTCTAAATGCTTCTAATAGCTATATTTCTACTAGTTCTACTTATAATATCTCTATTTATAATAAAATTGTTTTTATAAATTTTAATAATATTAAATTTATTTAAATTTATTAATAAAGTATAATATAAAGTATAATTATTATTAAAAACATAATATATACTAATTAGCATAAAGTAA
>JAISIQ010000051.1 GCA_031261945.1 Methanobrevibacter sp. | reverse complement strand
CTTAATTGGAATATTTATAATAATTTTAGGAGAAAAATATGCCATCTAAGAAAAAACTCTTTGGAACATCTGGAATTAGAGGTAAAATAAAAGAAGAAGTCACATCCCAATTAGCTTTAAATGTTGGAAAAGCATTAGCTACTTATTTGGGAAGTCCAGCAAATGTTGTTATTGGCTATGATACAAGAACAACTAATCAGATGTTAGAAAATGCTATAATAGCTGGTTTACTTGAATCAGGAATCAATGTATTTAAGTTAGGTATGGTTCCAACTCCTTTGGTAGGCTATGCAACAAATAAATTAAATGCAGATGCAGGAATAATGATTACAGCTTCTCATAATCCTTCTGAATATAATGGGATAAAATTATGGAATAAAAATGGAATGGCTTATACTCCTTCTCAAGAAGAAGAAATTGAAAAAATTTATCATTCTAATAAATTTATAAAACCTCAATGGGAAAATATTGGTAATATTTATCATATTGAAGAACTCATAGATGATTATGTAGAAGAAATTCTAAATAAAGTTGATACTACTGCAATTAAAGAAGCTAAATTAAAAGTTGTGGTCGATTCTGCTTCTGGAGCAGGAAGTGAACTTTCTCCATTGATTTTTAGAAAAGCAGGTTGCGAGGTAATAAGTTTAAATTCCCAAGCAGATGGCTTCTTCCCAGGAAGAAATCCTGAACCTAATAATGCGAACCTTAAAGACTTAAAAAAGGTAGTAATAGCTACAAAAGCAGATTTAGGGATAGCTCATGATGGTGATGCAGATAGAATGATTTCTGTTGATGAAAAAGGCAGAGTAAGTGAGTTTGACAAGCTATTAGCCATTATATCAAAAAATATGGTGAATGAATCAAACAAAAAAATTATCACAACTGTAGACGCTGGTTTATGTATGGATGATTCAATAGCTAGTGTTGGGGGAAAGATTATAAGAACAAAAGTTGGAGATGTAAATGTGGCAGAAGCTATAATCGATGAAAAAGCAGTTTTTGGAGGAGAACCTTCTGGAACTTGGATTCATCCAGATTTTTGTATGTGTCCTGATGGTATTCTTTCAGGCCTTAGAATAGCTGAAATAGTTGCAAAAAATGGCTCTTTATCTCAACTTTTAGATAATATTAAAGATTATCCGAATATTAGAGAAAAAATAATTTGTTCAAAAGAAGAAAAATATAAAGTAATGAAAAATATGGAAAATTTATTAACAGATGCTTTTGATAATATAGATAATATAAACAGTATTGATGGTGTTAGATTAACATTTACTGATGGTAGTTGGGTTTTAGTTAGACCTTCTGGTACTGAAGATTATGTTAGAATTACTTTAGAAGGTAAAACTCAAGAAATAGCTGAATACATTAAGAATAAAACATCTGCTATTATTAAAAGAAATTTAAATAATAATTATAATAACAATTACTAACAATAATAACAATAATATTAAGGAGGAAGTTTTTTGAAAGCAATAATATTGAGTGCGGGGGAAGGAACAAGAATGAGGCCTCTTACTCTAACTAAACCAAAAACAATGCTTCCTGTAGCAGGTAAACCTATTATTCAATATAATATTGAAGCATTAAAAGATAGTGGGGTCACTGATATTCTTTTGATTGTTAATTATAAAGAAGAAATGGTTAGAGAATATTTTAAAGATGGGAAAGATTTTGGAGTAAATATCACTTATAAAACTCAGAAAGAGTTATCTGGAACCGCTAATGCAATTGCTTATGGTGAGGATTTTATTAATGATATTAATGATATTGTTGATGCATCTTTTGATGAATCTGATGATGAGTCTTTGATTGTTCTTAATGGGGATATTATCATTGATAATGAGCTTATAAATGATATTATTAAAGAATATTATGAATATAATCCTGATACTTTAATGGTTTTAACTGAAGTAGATGATCCAAGTCATTTTGGTGTAGTTGAAATGGAAAATAGCTTTGTTAAAAATATTGTTGAAAAACCAAAAAAAGAGGAAGCTCCGAGTAATCTAATAAATACTGGAATTTATATATTTAATAAAGATATTTTTGATAAAATAGCTAAAACCACTAAATCAGAAAGAGGAGAATATGAAATAACTGATTCATTAGCTATGCAAATTCAAGACAATAAAAAAGTTAGAGGATTTAAGACAAATAAAAAATGGATTGATGTAGGGCGTCCATGGGAATTAATTGAAATCAATGAAATCCTTTTAAGTAAAATAAAAACTAATATAAAAGGTAAAATCGAAGATGGTGCTCATATCCATGGTGAAATCTTTTTAGATGAAGGAAGTATTATAAGAGCAGGAGTATATATAGAAGGTTCTGTATATATTGGAAAAAACTGTGATATTGGTCCTAATTCTTATATTAGGGGAAATAGCTATTTTGGAAACAATGTAAATGTGGGAAATGCTGTTGAAATTAAAAATTCAATCATAATGGAAAATACTAATGTAAATCATTTAAGTTATGTTGGTGATTCCATTATTGGTTCTAATTGTAATATTGCAGCAGGAACAAACATAGCTAACCTTAGATTCGATAATGATACAGTCAAAACAAAAATAAAAGATCAAAAAATTGATAGTGGAAGACGTAAATTAGGAGCTATTATCGGAGATTCTGTTAAAACAGGAATTAACTCCAGTTTTAGTCCTGGAGTAAAAGTAGGATATAATTCTTCTATTGGGTCTGATGTTCTTCTTTATGATGATGTTGAACCAAATAAAATAGTTTTAGTAGAACAAAAACATAAAATATTAGATAAAAAAGAAGATTAATATATTTTAAGATTATATATTTTTTTATCTTTATATATTAATTTTAATTTAGTTATTTTTAGTTATTATTATGTTAATTATTAATATCATTATTAATATTATTATTAATATTAAACATTGATATTAAGTGTAGTATTGGTATTATTAAAACTAATTATCAATACTAATAATAATACTAATAGTACTAGTAATACTAATAATAACAGTAATAATAATAATAGTAATACTAATCCTAATAGTGATAGTGATAGTAATATTAATATCATTATTAATATTAATGCTAATAGTAATAATCATAATATTTTAATATTTAATAATGGACATAATAGTCTCATTAGTAAAAATAAAGCATATAAGGATGTTTTTATGAAAATTCATGAATCTGTAAATATTTTAGATGGAGCTAAGGTTGTAGGGAATGTTGATATTGATGAAAATTCTTCTGTATGGTATAATGCAGTTATAAGAGGAGATCATGGTTCTATAAAGATAGGAAAAAATACTAATGTTCAAGATAATGCTACTTTACATGGTCCGCCAGTAGGAACTACATTTATAGGAGATAATGTATCTATTGGACATGGAGCAATTGTTCATGGATGTCAAATTGAGGATAATGTTTTAATTGGAATGAATTCTACAATCTTGAATAGGGCAAAAATAGGAAAAAATTCTGTTGTTGGTGCTGCAGCCCTTGTAACTGAAGATAAAGAATTTCCAGAAGGAAGCCTTATTTTAGGAGTTCCTGCTAAAGTTATTAGAAAATTAACTAAAGAAGAAATTGAAAAAATTAAACTTAATGCTGATATATATGTTAGCTTAGCTAAAAAACATTATTAGCTAAGAAACATTAGTTAATGAAAGATATTTAAGAGAAATATAATGAAAAAATCTTTAAAAACAAAATTCAGTAAAATCCAATAAAGTTCAGTAAAATTTAATAAATTTTATAAATTTCTTAAAATTTTTTAAAATTTCATAAACTTCTTAAATATTCTTAAAAAGCATTAAAAATTCTTAATAATATTTTTAAAAGGTATAATCATGAAAATAAGAAAGGAAATAGCAGAATTGGATCCATATGTTCCTGGAAGATCTCAAGATGAAATAGCTGAGGAATTCAATCTAAAAAAAGAGGATATCATAAAGTTAGGTTCTAATGAAAATCCTTGGGGTCCTTCAAAAAAAGCTATCGAAGCAATAAAGAATGAATTACATTCAATTAATAGGTATCCTGAATCAAACTTATCTGATCTAAAAGAAGAAATAGCTAATTATTCGGGAGCCACTCCAGATCAGATTATTGTTGGTGGGGATGGAGCAGATGAAATCATTGATATTTTAGCAAAAGTATTTATAGAAGAAGGAGATGAATTTATTGTTCCTATTCCTTCTTATATGTATTATGAATTTTTATTTAAACCTTATGGTGCTATTCCTGTCTATGCTAAATGGAATTT
>JAISIQ010000025.1 GCA_031261945.1 Methanobrevibacter sp. | reverse complement strand
GATATTAAAGATAAAAAGAATTAATCCTAAAAATAATAATAAAATTACTAAAAATAAGGAGTTGATCAAATACCTATTTTTTTGGAATCAATAGCTGTATTAAATAACTTAAATATAAGTTTATTTTATTTTATAAATACACAGCTTAAAAATAGCTTTTTTGATGTATTAATGCCATTAATCACAGATTTAGGGAGTGTTGGATTTGTATTTCTTTTATCTTTTACATTATTAATTATAGGACATCTTTTAAAAAATTCAACTATTAAAAAAATAGCTATTATTGGAATAATAGCTTTAATAATAACTGAATTAGCAGCATTGTTCTTAAAATTATGGTTTTCAGAACCTAGGCCTTACACAATTTTAAAAAATGTGAATTTATTAATAGAAAAACAAGAGCCCTTTTCTTTTCCTTCAGGCCATACAGCTAATGCTTTTGCAATAGCTACTGCTTATGGATTTAGCTATAAATTAAAAAAATTTAAAATACGGAATAAAGCTATTTATTTAGCTTGGTTTTCAATACCAATAGCTATTCTTATCGGATTTTCAAGGATTTATATAGGTGTTCACTATCCATTTGATGTAATAGCTGGAGCATTATTGGGGATAGTTGGTGGATTAATAGCTATAAAAATATTCAAACGAAAAGAAAATAAAAATAAAAATAGGAATAAAAATAAGAATAAAGCTAAAAGCTAAAAGATAAAGATAAAGATAAAGATAAAAATAAAACTAAAAATAAAAATAAAATTAGAAATAGAACTAAAATAGAATTAAGAATAGAATTAAAAAGAGAATTAAAAAAGAACTAAAATAGATTGATATGTGGTTGATTTTATGAATGCTGATGATGAACATATTATTGAAGCTATTGGAAAAGCAAAGGTAACTATAAAAAATGGAAAAGTTAAAGAAGTAACTGAGCCTGAAATTCAATATTGTCCATTATTTCATAAACACAGGGGAATTGAGAGAATTGACAAAGATATTATTAAAGAAAACATGGAATTTCGGATTAATGACTTTGGAATGTGTTCAAAAGATAGGATAATTGAAATGAAAGATTTTTTATCTTTTGGAATTTCAGAAACACTTTCAACTCTTTTAGAGGAATCTATTATTGATTGTGCAGTTATGGTTTGTGAGGGATGTGGAACAGTTTTTGTAACAGAAAAAGAAAAAGCTCAGGGAATAGGTGGAAGAGTCTCAGCTCTTATAAAAACTAGCCCAATTCCAGAGATAATAGCTAAAATAAAAGAAGAAAATATATTAAATCCAAAAACAGCAGAAATTGATCAAATAGCTGGAACTAAATTAGCTATTAAAAAAGGATATAAGAAAATAGCAGTCACAATAGCTAAAAGTGATGATGCAAAGAAACTTAGAGAATTAGAAGAAGAAAATAAAGATAAAGGAATAGCTATTTATATTTTTGCAGTTCATACAACTGGAATAAATCTAAATGAAGCAAAAGAGCTATTTAAATATTCTGATGTTATAACTTCTTGTGCTTCAAAATATATTAGAGATATTGGTGAAAAAAAAGCTAAATTAAAAGTTGGAGAATCTATTCCTATTTATGCATCAACTGAAAAAGGAAAAAAATTTCTTGAAAAAAGAATAGCTAAGATTGGAGGAATAAGTCCTAAGAAAGATCCAAAACAACCTAATCCTTTAATTTAAAAAGGGCAAAATATCTAATCTTATCGAATAATTCCACCAAAGCCTTTTAAAAGAGACTCGACATTAGTAAAAACAGAATCATCAAAAGAATCAATTTCAAAAGTAAAACTAACTTTATTATCCTCTATTTGAGGACCATCATAAGTATCAGTGATTTTAACATTGACTACATCATCTAATAGCTGAACTGTATTTTTAATAATGTTTGAATTAGAGCTATTTGGAAAAACACAGCTAATTGAATGAGTTTTTATAGGAATATTATCTTTTTTCCATTGAAGAAGTTCATCAGAATCTAAAATTTCCATGTTAGCTATTTTTAACTTTTTTTGTCCTTTTTTTGTATTTAAAATTGCAAATTCTGGGTTTAATTCTTCTAATATTCCAATATGAACTTCTCCAGAATAAATATGTCTAATAGCTATTTCTTTCCCAATGGAATTCTTAAGAATTGTGATTTCATGATTAAGAGAATTAATAGCTTTATCACTTCTACCTAATGCTGATTGGATATCATCCATATTTTTTGTAGCTTCAATAGCTATTTCTACAAATTTTTCTTCATCTTTATCTGTTAAGACAGTTTTTAGTTCTTCTACTGAATCTGCAAAAATTTGTCTGACTTTTTCTCCATTTTCATTTTCTAATTGGATAGAATAAGTTAAAAAAGGATTTTGAGAAACTATTCTTGAGATCATATCGACCATAAGGTTATAGATAGGACTTGCAAAGTTTCTAGTGTCTTTGATATTAATTCCAAGTTTTTTAATAGCTGAAGCTGTTGAAATATATGAAAAATGAGTTAAAACTTGAACAACAGCCATCATTTCATCATGTTCTTCAGGAGTAGATTCAATTATTCTCATTTTGTGATTTTTTAGAAAATTCATGACTTTTGGATACCATTTTCCTTTTTTCCTTGGAGTTAAAACAATTACTTGTCCATTTAAATTGTTAGTTCTTGGTCCAAAAACAGGGTGAGTCGGAATAACTTCAACACCTTCAGGAACTAATTTTTCCATTAATTCACTTGGTTCAAGTTTTACAGAAGTAACATCAATAAGAAGAGAACCTTTTTTCATAAAAGTAGATATCTCTTTAATGATTTTGGAGGTTGTAGCTATTGGAACAGCTATTATTACAATATCGCTTTCTTTAGCTATTTTTATATTATCATTAGAATATCTAACTCCAATTTCTTGAGAGACAG